>JAPUME010000048.1 GCA_027294185.1 Acidobacteriota bacterium
GCAGGGTTCATGCGCGTCACCCGTTCGGCCAGCACCACGCTCACCTTTCGGCCTCCGAGCAGGCTTCCCGCTCCCATCGCACCGGCCACCAGTGCAACCAGCAGAAAATAGTTTGTCCCCTGCATACCTCCCAGAGCCAGCAGGGGGAAACAGAGAGCCCAGATTTTTGGAGCGTCGTTCATGCCCCGGCAAAGGCTCAACAGGGCGCTTGATGCCCAGTGGGCCGAGTCGAGCGAGAGATTCCACGACCAGAGGGAAAGACCTTTGCAGTTCTCTTTCCGGTCCAGGACCAACGAGGTGGCTGAAGCGGCCATTGCGGTCCCTCCGGCAGGACTTGCCGGAGAAGGTTCCGAGGGAACGACACAAACACAGCGTTGGTCAAGACGGGACTGTAGTTTTCTGAGCAGGGGAGAAAGCAGCCGGAGAAGCGCCAGCGCCATAAAGGGACTCGCCAGAAGGGGGATAAAGAAACCTGCCAGAAGGTCACGCCGCGCCCACGGGATTAAACCCTGGGCGACCCACCCTACCCCCAGAATCGCCCCTGTGATGGCGTGGGTCGTGGAAACGGGCAGCCCCAGGCCGGATGAGAGTCCCACCCAGAGCATTGCTCCGATGAGAACCGCGATCGGGATGGCGGCTTGCTCGCGTCCTTCGGGCCCGAGAGCGTTGGCAAAACGCGCGGCCAGGCCGGAGGCGAAGACACCTCCGAGCAGAGCGCCCACGGTGGTCCACAGGGAACCCCAGCGCAGGGCCTGGGAGTAATGTGTCAGTTGTCCACCGACAAGGGTTGCCGCCGATTTGGAAACGTCATTGGCGCCGTTTGCGAACGCCAGCAGCAGAACCAGAATTATCGCTGCGATTTCCATAGTCTCCAGCCGGTTGGCTCCATGCTTAAGCGGAGAAATGAACTCTCAAGTTTCAACCCTTCTTGAAGTTCCTGGGATTCCAGGGAGGAGGGGAGCAGGTCGCAAGAGGCCGGCCCGCGAGAAGACGGATCAATTCAAGGCGCCGCTGCAACTCGAACCGCTGCCGGCCGTGCAGCCAAAGCAGTGGTTACCGGTCAGGATTTCGCGACGCCCGAGCAAAAAGTAATCGAAATCGCGAATGTGGCGGGGCAGGCCGTGATTGACCGGCAGCTCAAGCATCTGGTTGAAGTCGCAGTCGTAGAGCTTCCCGTCCCAACCGACGCTGATCAAGGACCGGCACATGACGCCGTCCACCGTCGAAGGGTTGAACTTTTCAAACAGCAGCTCCATGTATCGCTCGTAGGCGCCCTGGCGGTTGAGGTCATTGAGAAAACGGCTGATCGGCATGTTGGTAATGGTGTAGAGCCGGTTGAACTCAATGCCGAACCTTTTGCGAAGCTGGTGGCGGTAATCCTTCTCGAGAGTTTCCTGAGGAGGAGGCAGGGAAGCGCCCAGCGGGTTGTAGACCAGATTCAGAATCAATCCGCTGTCCGGACGCCCGTAGCCGAGGCGATTCAGCCATCGCAAGGCTTCGATGCTTTTGTTGAAAACTCCCAGGCCCCGTTGCGCATCGACGTTGGCTTCCGTGTAACAGGGGAGAGAGGCGATCACTTCCACCTGATGCTCGGCCAAGAATTCAGGAAGGTGCCCTTTCCCCTTTTCGTAGAAGACGGTCAGGTTCGAGCGGTCCATCACATGAACAGGGCGGTCGAGCGAGCGAGCCTCGCGGACCAGGTACTCGAAGTTCGGGTTGAGCTCGGGCGCGCCGCCGGTAATATCGACCTTCGGTATCGGATGACGCCTCAGGACGCCGACGACCAACTCCGCCGTCTCCCGCGTCATTACTTCCGTGCGGGTGGGACCCGCGTCGACGTGGCAGTGGCGGCAGGTCTGGTTGCAGAACTTCCCTACATTAATCTGCAAAGTATCGAGAGCGACGGCTCGCAGTGGGGCGTGGCCCACCTGGTGAAGTTTGTCTTTGAATTCAATCATTCGATCATCGCTGATTGCGGACGCTATCCCCCGCGCCAGGGGAGGCTCAACCGCACGATTCGCCAGGCGCGCAGCAGACCTCGCCGGAACTTTCGGTCACGTTGTATTCCTGTCCCTTGGTTTCGCGTGGGTGGCGGAAGGCCACTCGCCGGCAGTCGAACGGTTTTGCTTCCTCTTCGGGGGTCGGCTCAAAAGGTTCGAGGAAAATGAAATCATCGCGGTAAGGCGCTTTGGAATAAATCCCGAAGGTCTTCTCGCAGACCGCCATGCGCCTTCCCCGTTCCAGGAGGTGCCCGTCATCGTCCGAAACCTTCTTCCACGGTCCCTTGTAGATCACCGCCTGGTTTCGCTCGATGCAGGGGCCTTCCTTTCCCTTGACGGCCTGAAGGGTTACGGAGCGAAATTCGATGCCCTCCACGGTGCGGTACGGTTTCGATTCCCAGCGTTCCAGAGTGATGCCGTAGAATTTTGCCTCTTCGAGCGTTTTGAGAAACAGGTCTTCACGAAAGGCGCCGGAAACGCAGCCGCTCCAAAGCTCGGGGTCCCGCTTCATGTGGTCGGGAATATCTTCGTCGCTGACGATATCCGAGATGGCGATGCGGCCGCCCTTGCGCAGGACTCGGTACATTTCTTGGATCAACTGGTGCTTGTCTTCGTCACGGACCAGGTTGAGCACACAGTTCGAGACGACCAGGTCGACGGAATTGTCAGGAATCAACGGGCTCGTTGTTCGCAGCTCATCGGCCAGGGCTTCTACCTTCAACAGATCGTGCGAGTTCTCCACGGGATGCCGGCTCAGGTGCTCGTCGAGGAGCTCGTAGTCAAGCTTCAAGTCCTGAATGCGAGCTTTGCGGAACTCCACATTGGAGTACCCGATCTTTTTAGCGACGTTGCCACGGTGGCGTCGTGCCAGCCCCAGCATCTCATCGTTCGAATCGACGCCGATCACCCGGCCCGTCGCGCCGACTTTTTGCGACAGGATGTAGCAGATTTTTCCGCCACCGCTGCCCAGGTCGAGCACCGTATCGCCGGGTCGCGCGAATCGCGACGGATCTCCGCAGCCGTAGTCCCGCTCGAGGATCTCCTTTGGGATGGCTTTCAGGTATTCCTCTTCGTATTCGACGGGACTGCAAAGCAGGTCTTCGGTTTCCCGGGCTGCCCTTTCATAGCGTGCCCGTACGGCAGCCTCGACGCCCACCTGGGCGGCCTGTAATTTTGCGTCAGTTCCAGTGCCCACAGGGTTCCTCCTTTAACTGCACTCCAAACCATGTTTGGGGCCTAACTATATAGGATGAACGAAACCAGCCCGGCGACTCAAGAAACCATCGCCTTGATAAAGTATTTCGAGGTCTTCATCCCGGATTCTTGTCCCGTCGCGGTGGTTATAATACTAGCCCATCCGGCGCAAGGGTAAAAGCAGAACGTGTGGTTTTGCCCGCAGTCCCCAACGGCTCGTCCGGTTGCGATGGGGATGCCTGTGCAACACGATGCCATGCTTTTGCATCTCATTGATTGCGGAGGGTATAATCCAAACGGAATGAAGGGAATGATACGAATCACGATAGGTGGGTTTCTTCTGGTGGGCCTGTTCCTTGTGTCCGTCCGGGATGGGTTTCGCGCCCAGGAGACGCCCCAGGAGATTTCCGAGGAACCCTTTGTCTTGCGTGAGCAGGTGGGGCTGGTCATCGTGCCGGTTACGGCCAAAGACCGGGCCGGGAATCTGGTGGATAACCTCACGCAAGATAACTTTCAGATTTTCGAGGATGGGGAAGAGCGGGAAATCCGTTTTTTTTCCACCGAGATTACGCCTCTATCAGCCGTAATCCTTCTCGACGGCGAACTGCCTCAAAAGTATATGCAGATGGTCGAAAGGACGCTGGCCTCTCTCAGCAACTCGTTCGAACCCGATGACGAACGAGCCCTTTACATGTTTGACCGTACCGTCCGCCGCGTGCAGCCGTTTACCCAGGACGCGGAGATTCTGTTTCGAGCGACGCTGGAGAAGTTTCCTGAGGGAAAGCGCCCCGGTATCATGGGGCCGCCGCTGGCGGGTGTTTCAACCGTCGGCGGCCAGCCGATCGATCCTACCCGGGGAATCAGGTTTCCGGGAAAGACGCCCGGCAGGCGGATTCACGATGCCATGTTCGCTGCGGCGCGCGAGCTCCGATCCCGTTCGCAGAGCCGGCGGCGCATGGTGTTGATACTTTCCGACGGAAAGAACGCCACGGACAATCGGCTGAATTACGAAGACGCCTTGAACGCGCTGGTTCGGGCCGACGTTTCCGTATATGCGATCCATTTCAACAAGCGGTGGGTGTGGAAACGTTTTGATGTGTTGTCGCGCTATGCGCGGGAGACGGGAGGGGACATCTTCACCGCGACCCGCCTGCGCACGCTCGACCCGCTTTATGCGCGGATCACAGACCAGGTTCGCGGCCAATACGTTCTGGGATTTTCACCGGCGGCTTCTGACGGAGAATTGCACTCTATCCGGGTTCAGGTCGATCGTCCGCAAACAAAATTGCTTGCGCGAAACAGTTACTTCTCTCCCGCTACGGAACGTTAGCCCGCTTTGGATCTCCGGCGACGAAGAATCAAAAACTAAAAGCAAAAAAACATTCTTACTTTGTATTTTTTTCTTGACAAAGTTTGGCATAGTCACTGTACAATTCGATTTGCAGTGGTACGGCGTGCAAAAGCACCGCTGCTTTTGTGAATTCTTGAGAGGAGAATTAAATGGCAACAAAGAAACGCGCAGCCAAGAAGACCACGAAGAAGAAAAAGACGAAGAAAAGAAAGTAACTTCTTCATCCGAGTTTATTAAATCGGAAAACATTGAGGGGATGCACAGAGTGCATCCCCTCTAGTTTTTTCAGGCTTTTCCCGTTTCCCGCCCGGAGTCTCTATTCAGAAAATCGATCTGAAGAAAACCTCAGGCCTTCGCCCTGCGCAAGGGAATTCCGATCAGAACCCAGGCAATGACTCCCAGGGCTATCAGGGAAAGCCATCCCCCCAGTGGTTGACTCACGAAATCGAATTCTCTTACACCGAAAAGAAGTCCGGTCAATGACCTTGATTCTGCTTTGATGGCCTCCAGCGCCAATACCATGCCGGCCAGAAAAACTCCCGTCAGGGCTTCGCCGGCGATAAACCCCGAGGCCAGCAGAGTACCTGTGTTCTCCGTCTGTTCTCTTGCTGCGCCCTCCGGACTCCTCCTTTGAGCGAGGAGATTAACAATAGCCTTGATAACTCCTCCGAGGAAAATCGCCGCGGTCGTCTCAAAAGGCAGGTACATCCCGACGGCGATCAGCATGGGCGAGGGAGATTGAATCAGGATCAGGGCCAACGAGAGGAACATACCGAAAAGGATCAGGCCCCAGGGCATCTCTCCGCCGACGATTCCCTGGGCCAGTTGCGCCATCAGTCCCGCCTGGGGGGCGGGAAGCTCCTTACCCCCGAGTCCGATACCGCCTGCGGCGAGGTCTCCCTTGTGTAGAAGTATGATCGGACCCACCAGCACGAAAGAGATCACCAGAGTGGATATAACCTCTGCCACTTCCATCTTCCAGGGAGTTCCACCCAAAAGGTGACCCACTTTCAAGTCCTGAAGCATGTCTCCCGCTACTGCGCAGGAACAACAGACCACCCCGGCCACTCCAAGAACGGCGATCACACCGGGCGCCCCCGTAACTCCCATGGACACCATCAGCAAGGCGGCGATTACCAGGGTTGTGATGGTCAGGCCCGAGACCGGCTGGTTTGACGAACCGATCAAGCCGACCAGATAGCCTCCTACCGCGGAAAGCAGGAATCCCATGACCATCATTACCACCGCGGCTACGGCAGCGCCCACGACACTTCCGCTGAATCGGTAATAGAGAAGGGTCATGGGAATGGTGAGACCCAGAGTGACGAGCACGATTATTTTCAGGTTCAGATCTTTTTCCAATCGGTTGGTCGTGGCTACTTCGCTGCCCTTGCGGAAGGCGCCCTGGAGAGCCGAACGGATGAAGCCCCGCAGTCCCCAGAGCGTGTTCACCGCTCCCACCAGCATGGCCCCCACAGCGATGGGACGGATCTGGTTGTACCAGATCGAAAAGATGATGTCGGATTCCGCCGCCGCCCGGCCCTGGGAGGACAACTGATCGGCGAGCTGAGGGCTTAGAAAAAGGGCGAGAGGAATGAAAACCAGCCAGGCCAGCACACCCCCGGAGAAGACGATCGCTGAAAGTTTCGGCCCGACGATGTAGCCCACCCCGATGAGGGCCGGAGAAATGGCGGGAGTGGAAAAGGCGACAGCGCCGGAATGCGAAATGCTTCCCAGGGGTCTGCGGCCCGCCGCAAAGTGGTGAACCACGGACTGCGGAAGCCGGATCAACACGCCCACGCTCTCCCGAAAAACTTGAAGACCGGCCGAGTGTTTCAAAATCTGAAGCAACATGCCCAGTCCCATGGCGCCGAAGACATACTTGGCGCCGGTTTCGCCTTCCTGTCCGGCCTTGACGATTTCCGCGCAGGCCGTGCTTTCCGGAAAGGGGAGCTTCGCGTCCACGACCAGTGCCCGTCGCAGCAGGATGATGAACATCACACCCAGCCCGCCGCCGATCAGCAATATGAGCGACGACTCCCAGTAGTGAAAACTTTCCCAGAGTGGTTTGCCGTCGACTTCCGCCATGACAAAGGCGGGAAGGGTGAAGATCGCTCCCGCTACCAGGGCTTCTCCTACGGAGGCCGTGGTTCGAGCGATGTTCTGCTCCAAAATCGTTCCTCGGAAAAAGGGGAGCCGAAAGGCGGCAATGGCGATGACGGCGGCCGGAAAGGTGGCGGCCACCGTCATCCCTGCCTTGAGTCCCAGGTAGGCGTTGGCTGCGCCGAGCACTGCGGCCATGACCAGACCCAGCAGCACGGCCTTGAGGGTCAGCTCCCGCATCGAGGATTCGGCGCCCACGTAGGGTTTATCAGGAAGATTCGCAGCCATCGATTATTGCCTCACGGACGGTTCTCGCCTCACGGATAAAGATCCAAGGGTCGCCGGATCGGAGGCCCCGGTTCCGTACACGCCCCCCATCTGCCCGCTTGCGCGCACGGCGCGATTGCCTCGGAATTCCACTTCGATAAGTTTTTCGCTGGGTGAAATCCGCATTGTTGTTTTCTTGCCGGCTTCGGCGTCGATCATGGAGCCATCAGACGGATAGCAGTACTTGCCGTCGATACTGAACGCTACCCAACGGTTGCCATGATCCTTGCCCCAGGGTTGATCGATGGCATCAAACAGCTCCACTTGCCCCTTGAAGGTCGGCGCAAACGGCGATTTCGAGGTATCAA
>JAPUME010000049.1 GCA_027294185.1 Acidobacteriota bacterium
CGTACTTTTCCGCGTTTTGCAGGGGTAAGTGGTTTATACTCTTTGTTTGCTTCGTCTGTGGGAGAACTGGCAGTCACGAGGTCGCGGGTTCGACCCCCGCCAGCTCCACCAAACGCATTGATTCATTTTGAACTCTCTCCGCTTCGATCCATGTTTCTAAGGCTCCCTCCGCGGCGCGATTTCACCGCGCGACGGTGGAACTCATGGTACCAGGAGAAACAAAGCTCTGAAAACTCGCATAACCAAAGAATGTGGACAGGGTGGAAGTGCTCCTTTATGCTTAAATCAGTCGAAAAAAAAGCAATGGCCCTCGCAGAGAGCTACCTCAAGAATAGGGGCTGGTGTGTCGAGGATGTGAGCAGGAAGCGCCGACACAAAGGATATGATTTCCTTGCCCGGAAAGGGCGTAAGAAGGTAAAGATTGAGGTAAAGGGGTGCAGCCACCCCTGGGGGGATCCCCGACCCCACAGCACCGAGTTTGACGAACAGAAGCGGCTAGTCGCCGATTATCTCTATGTCGTATATTTTATTGAGAATGAGAGACCGAAGCTTGTTGTGATCCCAAGAGACGCAATTAAGCGCGAGTACTTGACCACCAAATTCAGCTACTGCATTAGCTCACGGTTCAAGAAGGAAAGCGTCCTGAGGCCCTACCTCAAGAGGATTTAGGAGTCTTTCTTTCCGCGCCATTCTTGCCAGTTGAGAGGGACATCATGAAGAAAATGCTTGCTGCATCAATGCTGGTGGCACTGTTGGTTGCCGGAGCGTGGGCTCAATCGGGTTCGCAGGTTGTTCGGGAGATGGTCGAGGGGGCACGGCACCTGCTTGCCTCGCTTTCCAGCGAGCAAAAGGCGACGGCCACGTTTTCCTTTACCGATAAAGAACGTTTGAACTGGCACTTTATCCCCCGGGAGCGGAAGGGCCTGGCTTTCAAAGCCATGACTCCGGCGCAGCGGAAACTCGCCCATGCCTTTATTACCAGCGGCCTCAGCCGCGAGGGCGCCGCCCAGGCTGCGAACATCATGTATCTGGAACAGATTCTCTACGAACGGGAGAACCAAAGCTCCAGCCGGGACCCGGACGGATATTTTTTCAGCGTCTTCGGTGAGCCCTCAGGGAGCTCGGTTTGGGGATGGCGTCTGGAAGGGCACCACCTCTCGCTGAACTTCACTCTTCAGGATGGGAAAGTAATCTCGGGAACCCCCGCTTTCTTCGGGGCCAATCCGGCCCAGGTGAAGGTAGGATCGCATCGCGGCCTGCATGTTCTGGCCGCTGAGGAGTTCCTGGGCCGCCGCCTGCTGGGGCTTTTCACAGGTGAGGCCAGGGAAAAGGTGATCATAAACGTCGAGGCGCCCGCCGACATCCTCACGGCGGCTTCCCGCGAGGCGATGATGGGGCCTCCCGAGGGTGTGGCAGTGGCCGCGATGAACCGGGAGCAGTCGGAACTGCTCTGGAAGCTGATGGAGGTCTATGCCCATCGCCTGCATCCTGAATTGGCGGAATCGGAGCTGGGAAAGATTCGGAGGGCGGGAACCAACCTGCTCCACTTCGCCTGGGCGGGAGGGAGCGAGGCCGGCCAGCCGCATTACTATCGCATTCAAGGGCCCGGATTCGTTATCGAGTACGACAATATTCAGAACAACGCCAACCATGTCCACACGGTATGGCGGGATTTTGACGGTGATTTCGGGCGCGACCTTCTCCGCGAACACTACGCCCATAGTCCTCACCACGCGGGTCAGCTCGCCCGAAACAATTCGGAAGCTCACCCCATGCATTAGAGGCAGCTTTGCCGGCTTTCCCCAAAGCCTCTCCGTAATCTCCAAGTTTCTGAGAGAGGCCGGCGGTTTCGCGGCCCGAAGCCCAGGTCCTCTTCCTGTCGAGCTATATATACGATAGGATCGCCCACCACGGCATCCTGGAAGAGGGTGCGACCCTTCTCGAAAAACCTTTCATCATGAATACTCTTGTGGCAAAGCTGCGGGAGGTATTGGACAAGTGGAAGCAGAAGACTCAGGGAAAGCGCAGGAAGTAGCGCCCCTTCAATTTGCAGGCGTGTATTTTTTTCCGGCGGCCCAAAGGTAGGAAATCAGGGCAAGCGCGTAGAAGCCACAGCCGGTCCAGTAGGAAACCGAAATCCCCCAGCTCAATGCGATCGCCACGGCGAAGACCGAAGCACATACCGACGTAGCTCCGTTGATCCCCCACAGCCAGGGCGTCGCCTGGGGGACACGCGCCGATGCCATGCTCATTCCCAGCGGAAAAGCCATTCCCATAAAAATCCCGATCGGGATCAGGATCCCCCCGGCCACGAGAATCCGTATCGGCGTCGTCGATGTCTCGAAGTTTCGAATCAGAGCCGGAGTGATCGCCCCGAACAGAGCCAGCACGCAAAGGAGTGTGATCAAGCGCCACCGCCCGGAATTCTCCCCGACGGCCCCACCGCCTTTTTGAGTCAGGTAGCTTCCGATTCCTCCCGCCAGCAGCAGCGAGAAGAGCACTACGGATAGGCTGTAGGTGGGATGTCCCAGAAAGATAATCAGCCGCTGCATCTGGGATATCTCCACCAGCATGAATCCGCATCCGATGGCCGTGAAAAAAAGCAGCAAAGGAGCAGCTTCCGTAGTGGCCGTCCGCCGGGAAACGAGCAGAAGCGGGAGCAGAATTGCCAGGCCGGTAAGCGAAAGCACGGTGATGAGCACGACGACCAGAATGCGCACGGCCGAAAGGTTATGGCGGCCGAGTCCCTGTTGCCACGCCTTCATGCTGAAATAGTCGCGAACGCGCGTCAGGTAGAAAAAGAAGGGACGATCGTCGGTGGGAGGAGAAATGTTCATGGGATAGGAGGCGGTGAACGCATCCAGATCGTTCCCTGAGGCAATTCTTGTGAATGTCGGATCGAGGGAAACATTCGGGGTGAGAATCAATTCGAACCGGAGCCTCTGCGCAATCACTTTCAAGGTGTGCAGATCTTCTGCCGAGAAAGGCTCTCTGCCGACCAGCATGGTTCCCACGCCGAGAGGGGGTTCACCCTCTTGAGGCGAGTTGGAGTTCCTGAGGATAACGATATGCTCTCTCGGGTTTTGAATGCCGGATTGCAGCAATGACGCGGTCGCGAGCGAGGTGAGACGATAAAATCCTCCCGTCCGCTTCTGATGATACCAGCGGGAGACGCTCAAAATCCCCCGGGGAGTCAGGCGTTTCAGAAAAAGCTTCCAGGCTTCGAGCGTGTAAAGGGAATTTTCCGTCAGAACCAGGGCGCCCGCCGCCGTGGCGGCCCATGTGTCGATGAGCGAAATCTGAATCATGTCGAAGGGGTCGCGCTGCCGGGCAATATAGCTGCGCGCTTCGTCGTTTACGAAGAGTACTTTCGGATTTTGATCCAGGTGGCCGGTAAAGTCACCGAATTTCCCGTTTACAGCGTCGAGGATGTCCTCGTTAATTTCCACGGCAACAACGGATTTCTGATCGAAGGCCAGCGCTGAAAGGACGTCTCTTCCTCCTCCTGCTCCTACCACCAGAACTCGGGAGTCCGGCCTGATGTAATGGGCCAGGTTCGTGATGTCGTATTTGAGGTGTTCCACCTCGCTCCAGTCTCCCGAAAAGGCGGTTAAGATAGTTTCCGCACTGGCGTCGATGTTCAGGCGAAGTTGTCGCACG
>JAPUME010000005.1 GCA_027294185.1 Acidobacteriota bacterium
GCTCATGCCTACCTTTCACCCGGCCTACATTCTTCGCAATCCCCGCGAAGAAGGGACCATTCGCAAGGACTTCATTGCCATGGCGGAGTTCCTCGGTGTGCGGGGCACGGGGTAAGACGTCCGGGAGAATGCCGGGAATAGAATAATGATCTCCGCGGACATGTCATGGGGAGCCCGCCGCGGCGGGCTCAGAATGACGGTGAGCCGTCCAGAGTTTGAGCATCGGGCTTGAGCACCTGGCGGCACACCCGTCGTATCGCTTTCTTCATCAATACGACACAAGAGTTACGCTGATTTGTCTGATGCCTTCCCACCCTCCCTATGCCGACGTAGCCGTGTTTGCGGCCCTCCCTGGTCTTCTCACCTACCGGATTCCCAAGGCACTCCTGGATCAAGCCTCGCCGGGCCGGCGGGTCGTGGTTCCGCTCGGAACCCGCAAGGCGAGGGGAATTATCATAGGTCGAGCAGGGAAGCCTCCCGCAGGTATCAAACCGCGTGAGATTCTGGAGCTATGGGACGCAGAACCCGTCCTGCCCGAAGACTTGCTGGAGTTGGGAGCCTGGATTTCCGCATACTACTTCGCCCCGCCCGGAGAGGTTTTCCGCTCCATGCTGCCACTGCAGGCGGAGACGCGTGAACGCTGGACGCTTCAAATCACTCGCAAGGGACGGGAACGCTTCGAAACCCTGTCTTCCCAACTGGTGCGGGAGGGCGACCGGGAAACGGAGGCGCAGGTATTAAGAATCCTGTCGAAGGGTTCCGGGGTGGATGCCGAGCGTTTGCATCGCCAGGTGAAGGGCGTGACGACACCGCTGCTATTGAAATGGGATCGGGCCGGACTGCTTGAATCCCAACGTGAGGAAGTTGCCAGAAAAGCTCGTGAAATGGCATGGTATGATCTTCCCTCTTCTCCCCCACCTCTTCCGAATCGCATCTCCCCGGCGGCAAAACGAATTCTCGAACACCTGAAAGATATCAATGCTCCTGTTGCACAGGCGGTATTGCTGAAATCCACGCGCGCAAAGCTCTCCCACCTGAAACAATTGCAAGCCGAGGGGCTGGTGCTGGCTTGCGACGAGCCTCCCACCTCAGGGCCGAAAGACGGAGAAGAGGACCCGGAAGTGATCGAAAAGCTCACCCCGGCGCAGGGAAAAGTCTTTGACAGGATCGAATCCCGCCTGGTGGAGAACCGCTTCCGGGTAATGCTGCTTCACGGGGTTACGGGAAGCGGGAAGACGGAAATTTATTTGCGAAGCATCCAGCGGGTATTAGCACAAGGCCGCTCTGCGTTGATGCTGGTACCGGAAATCGCTCTGACACCGGCGGTTCAAATGCTGTTTGCCGCCCGATTTCCCGGCGTGGTGGCGCTTCTTCACAGCGGCCTGCGCGACCGGGAGAGGCAGCGCGAATGGTGGCGGGTTCGACGCGGCGAGGCTCGACTGGTAGTGGGCACGCGCTCGGCTGCGCTGGCACCGGTGAGGGACCTGGGATTGGTCGTGGTCGACGAGGAGCATGATGCGAGCTACAAGCAGCAGAAGGAGCCAAGGTATCACGGCCGGGATGTGGCCATTATGAGGGCTCGCCGGCAAGGTGTCCCCGTACTGCTCGGCTCGGCGACACCGGCGCTTGAATCCTACTGGAATGCAGAGCAGGGAAAGTATGATTTGGTGGAACTCCCCGAAAGGATTGCGGGCCGTCCCATGGCGAGCGTCGAAGTTCTGGATATGCGAGCTGAGTTCAAGAAGACTCGCTCCGCAGCTCCTATCTCCGAACGATTGATAAACGAGCTGGAGGTGGAACTGAATCGTAAATCACAGGCGATGATTCTGGTCAATCGCCGGGGATACGCCTGGTTTCTTCTCTGCCGAAGTTGCGGCCGGAGCGAGGGGTGCCGGAACTGCAGCATTTCTCTGACCTACCATCGGCGCGACCGCCGGTTGATGTGTCACTACTGCGGGTACCAGAGTCGGGTTCCCAAGCTCTGCACCTCCTGCGGGTCGGAGTATCTGCACTTCGTGGGGGCGGGGACGGAGAGGTTGATGGAACTGCTACAGTCGCGATTCCCTGAGGCGCGCATCGGCCGCCTGGACCGTGACGTCGCCCAAAGGCGGGATGAGTACCGGCGGGTTCTCAGCCGATTCAAGCAGGGGAGGCTGGACCTGCTGGTGGGAACGCAGATGATCGCCAAGGGACACGATTTTCCCGGCCTGACGCTGGTGGGAGTGGTGGCTGCCGATGCCGCCTTGAGCTTCCCGGACTTCCGCGCTGCCGAGCGCGTCTTTCAACTGCTGACCCAGAGCGCGGGCAGGGCCGGAAGAGCCGCCGAGCCGGGAAGGGTGCTGATTCAGACCTTTTATCCCGAGCACTACGCCGTTCAGACTGCGGCAAGGCAGGATTACCGGGCCTTCTACGAAAAAGAGATCCGATTTCGCCGCATGATGCATTACCCGCCTTTTACGGCCCTGGCGAACCTGGTGCTGCGCCATCCGATTCAGGAGAAGGCCACACAACTGGCCGCGAGGCTGGGGCGATATCTCGGGCCGCTGTGCGAGGCAAGCTCGGGGTTGAGGCTGCTGGGTCCGGGTCCGGCTCCCCTGGCTCGTCTTCACAATCAGTACCGCATGCAGTTCGTCCTGAAAGCCGCAAATCGTAAGGTCTTGAACGTTGTTCTGGGGCGGCTTTTCGGGTTTCTATCCGCCGAACGGTGGCCGAGGAAAACCCTGGTAATCGACGTGGACCCGGTTGATTTGATGTGACCTGCCTGCTCTGGCGTGATCGGTCAGGGCTGAGAGGAAAAGCCGGATTATTGAAGCGACTGGAGTTCCTTGCCCGGCTTGAAGCGGACCGCTTTGCCGGGGGGAATGGTGACCTGGGCGCCCGTGCGGGGGTTGCGCCCAATACCGGTCTTCCGGGGCTTGACTGTAAAGACCCCGAAACCTCGAAGCTCGATTCGATCACCGCGTTCCAGGGCCTTCTTCATGGCTCCGAATACGGTTTCAACGGCGATTTCCGCTTTTGTGCGGGTGATCCCGGTGCGGTTTACCACCCCATTGATGATGTCAGATTTAATCAATTTAGTATTTCTCCGAGGAAGGGTTCGGTCATGCTAAAAGAGTCACCAAGCTATGTCAAGCGGTTTCTCTCCTGAACAACACCTATGCCAACTTCAACTTAGGACTTTTCGGCTCGGTTTGCAAGGCGAGTTCTGCAACTTTTTTTGCCGGAGTCCTGGCGCTCTGGAGCGCAAGTTTCCCCGGCCTTTTACCCCGCCTCTAGGTTATGATAAGTTTGACGGCTAGGAATGCGTCCGGAAGAACCTCCATTTGGCAGGGCAGAGATTGGGTCGGACGAAGATTGAGATAGGATGATCCGCCGTTACCAGGGAAAAATCCCCCGCATCGCCTCCTCCGCATTTATTGAAGAAAGCGCCCAGGTCATTGGGGACGTGGAGGTGGGTGAGAATTCAAGCCTCTGGTTTTACGTGGTCGCACGCGGCGATATTCACCGGATACGAGTCGGGGCGAACAGCAACATTCAGGACGCGACCGTCCTTCACGGCGAGCGGGGGCGGTTTCCGGTGTCCATCGGCGATTGGGTCACGGTCGGGCACGGTTCGATTCTGCACGGCTGCACGGTGGGGGACCACTGCTTGATCGGTATGGGCGCCATTGTGCTGAATAATGTCCGAATCGGCGCCGGCTCCATCATCGGCGCGGGCGCGCTGATTCCTGAAAATACCGTGGTTCCTCCCGGCAGCGTTTACCTGGGAGTGCCCGGCCGCTGGGTGAGGGAAGTAACCTCGGATGACCGCGAGCGCATCGAGCGGCACGCAAGGAGTTACATCCGCACCAAGGATAGCTACCTGGAGGAAGCCCGTCAGGGAGCGGATTAACTCGGGCGAGAATCTTTCGGAGGAATGCTTGGCCAGGAACGCCGACCGAATCCGGGCAGTCAAGGGAACCAGAGATATTCTGCCGCCGGAGTCCCGACTGTGGCTGAAGGTGGAGGAGATTTGCCGCGATATTCTTGATGCCTACGGTTTCCAGGAAATCCGGACCCCGATCTTTGAGGAAACCGAACTTTTTGCCCGCAGCGTAGGTACGAACACCGACATTGTCAGCAAGGAGATGTATAGCTTCGAGGACCGGGACGGGCGCTCGCTGACCCTGCGGCCCGAGGCGACCGCCTCTGTCATGCGAGCCTATCTGGATAGTGGTGCGGTGAATCAGGGAGGGGTCAAAAAGTACTACTATTCCGGCCCCATGTTTCGCCGCGAGAGACCCCAAAAGGGCCGCTTTCGGCAGTTTTACCAGATCGGCGCGGAGGTGCTCGGCTCGGACCATCCGACGGTGGACGTTGAGGTTCTTGAAATGCTGGACCTGTTGCTCGAGCGGCTCAGCCTTACCGATTGTGTGCTTCTGTTGAACTCGGTCGGATGCTCGACGTGCCGTCCGGCATACGTGGAGGCTTTGCAGAGCAGTTTGGAGTCCGTGGCTTCGAAAATGTGCGCCGATTGCCGGCGTCGCACCTCGACCAACCCTTTGCGCGTACTCGACTGCAAGGTGCCCGCTGATCAGCCGATCATCGAAGGCTTGCCGAAAATTCTCGACTACCTGTGTTCGGAATGTTCCGGGCACTTCCGGGCCGTGACCTCGGGGCTCGACCGGCGAAAGATCCGCTATACGATTACGCCTCGCCTGGTCCGGGGACTCGATTACTACACGCGGACGACGTTTGAGATAACTCACAGCGGGCTCGGATCACAGAACGCCCTGTTGGGTGGCGGGCGCTATGATGGGCTCTCAGAGTTGATCGGCGGTCCGCCCGTGAAAGGACTCGGCTTTGCCATCGGGGAGGATCGATTTCTAATGGCGGTCGAGCGATCCGGCGCGCTTGCATCCTCCGCAGGGCCGGAAGTCTTTGTGGCGTGGATGGGTGAAGAAGCGCGCGAGGCGGCGCTCGGAGCGGCTCGACAACTGCGACGAGAGGGGATTCGCACAGAAATCGTATTTGATCCGGTCAACTTTAAGAAGTCCCTGGCGCTGGCGAATAAAATGGGCGCCCGCTGGACGCTCATCGTGGGCGATGATGAGGTGAAGCGCGGCCTTTTTCAGATTAAAGACATGCAGACAGGTCAGCAGGAAGAGTTGCCCGCGGGGCGGCTCATGGAAGAAATGAGAGCCAGGCGAAATAAATCCGCCCCGGTATAGCTCCAGGGGCGGGCGGAAACAATGAACATTTCTCAAAGGCGAAACATCTCTGACTCACAAGGAAACCGAAGCGAAAGATGCCATCTCAACTCGATCTTTTAGGCGGACGCCAACGAACCCATCTCTGCGGCGACCTGCGGCCTTCGCATGCGGGGGAGGAAGTATTTCTGACCGGATGGGTGGCCCGGCGACGTGACCTGGGGAATCTGATCTTTCTGGACCTTCGCGACCATAGGGGTGTGACGCAGGTGGTCTGCAATGCCGAGACGAGTCCCGAGTCGCATTTGAAAGCCGAGCGGGTGCGCCCGGAATTCGTGGTTGCCGTTCGGGGAAAAGTGGTGCGTCGCTCCGCCGAAACCATCAACGCGCAGCTTGCCACAGGCGAAGTGGAAGTCCACTCTGAAGAGCTATTGGTTTTGAACGAGGCCAGGACGCCGCCGTTTCCGATTTCCGACGAATCCCGCACGGCGGAGGAAACACGGCTCCGTTACCGGTATCTGGATTTGCGACGCGGCCGGATGCAGCGAAACCTTCGTCTTCGCCACACCGCAGCGCTCACGGTGCGGGAGGTGATGACGCAGAAGGGTTTTGTGGAAATCGAGACGCCTTTCCTGACCCGCTCCACCCCGGAAGGTGCTCGCGATTTCTTGGTTCCCAGCCGAACCTCGAAAGGGAACTTCTACGCATTGCCGCAGTCGCCGCAGATTTTCAAGCAACTGTTGATGATCGGCGGCTTTGACCGTTACTTCCAGATTGTGCGTTGCTTCCGGGATGAGGACCTGAGAGCCGACCGGC
>JAPUME010000050.1 GCA_027294185.1 Acidobacteriota bacterium
CCCGTCGGCGACATTACCGACGATGTCCTAAGTTTTGAAGAAGAATCTATCCCTGAACCCAGCGATGGTGAGTTCCTGTTTCGTCTGAATTACCTGTCGCTCGACCCGACCAATCGGATCTGGATGAGCGAGATGGATCAATACGTGCCGCCGGTCGAACTCAACGCTCCGATGCGTGGTGTTGTTTGCGGCACCGTCGCCAAATCTCATCATCCAGACTATGCCGAAGGCGCCATCGTGAGTGGTCTCGGCGTATGGGCGGACTATCAGATCGGTACCCTTGTGCGTGTGGGAGAGGGCGAATTCTATCCTGATTGTCACAACGCAGAATTTCCTGTTTCATAATCTGGGATCATGGCCGATATTTTTTTGAAAGAACGGATTATTGCACCATCCGGCTTCAATCGTTGGAAGGTTCCACTGGCTTCGGTGGCAATCCATCTCTGCATCGGTTCCGTCTATGCCTGGAGCATTTTCAACCCTGCGCTGGTGAAAGTCCAGGGGGTCGTCGTAAGCGCCGCGGGGGACTGGACGCTCAAGCAGGTGGTCTGGGTCTTCACGGTGGCGATCGTATTTCTGGGTCTCGCAGCCGCTTTTGCGGGGAAATGGCTGGAGAAGGTTGGACCCCGCGTGGTGGGAACGGTGGCGGCAATCTGCTGGGGCGGAGGATTCATGCTCGGAGGCGCGGGCATCCAGCTTCATCAGCTCTGGCTCCTTTATCTCGGCTACGGAGTCCTGGGAGGATGCGGCCTGGGGCTGGGCTACGTTTCGCCCGTCAGCACGCTCATTCGCTGGTTTCCCGACCGGCGCGGGATGGCGGCCGGCATGGCCATCATGGGATTCGGCGGGGGCGCAATGATCGGGGCCCCGCTAAAGGAATATCTGATCCGCCTTTTCTACAGCAGTCCGGATTTTCTGGGGCGCGTGGAGGAGGTTTCCCTGGTGACGGAAGGAGGAAAGCGGTTTGCTTCCCTGGCCGGCGAATTACGGGAGGTGGTGGTCGTCGGAGCGAATGATGTCTCCCAAATGTTGATGCCCGGTCCGGAGGGAGTCTATCTCGTCGGTACGGGAACGACGGGTGTGGCGGCAACCTTTCTGGCCCTGGGTGCGATTTATTTCGCCGTCATGTTGCTGGCCGCTTTTTCCTATCGTATTCCTGCGCCGGGATGGAAACCGGAAGGATGGAGGCCTCCCGAGGAACGGGATGCAGCGCGGAAAATGATCAGCCGGAATGACGTGGGGATCGACCAAGCTTTGAAAACACCCCAATTCTACCTGCTCTGGATTGTCCTCTGCTTCAACGTAACGGCGGGCATCGGGGTCTTAGGCGTGGCCAAGACGATGATGACGGAAATCTTCGGCACCACCTTGCCGGGAATTGTGGACGGCACTTTTGCCGCAACTTATGTTCTCATGATCAGCGTCTTCAACATGGGGGGGCGGTTTTTCTGGGCCAGCGTATCGGACTATCTCGGACGAAAGACCACCTACACCATCTTCTTTGTGCTGGGAACGCTTCTTTATCTATCCATCCCTTATACGGCCCGGCAGGCCGCCGTCTCCCCGGCCGCCCTCTGGCTGGTCTTTTTCTACGGAGCCACTCTGCTCATCTTTACGATGTACGGAGGAGGATTTGCCACGATTCCCGCCTATCTAGCCGACTTGTTCGGCGCTCGGTTCGTGGGAGGGATTCACGGGCGACTGCTTACCGCCTGGAGCACCGCCGGGGTGTTGGGCCCGCTGGCCATCACGTCCCTGCGGGAAACGGCTCTCGACCGCGCCCTGGAAAACCTCGCGCGCTCCGTGGATCCGGCCGCCTTTGCGGCAAAATTCGGCGCGCCTCTGGAACAACTCGATGAGCTGGTGGCGCAAAAAACCGTGACCATTGCGAAATTGATGGAAATGGCTCCACCGGGAACCTTGGACCCTTCGAGCACACTCTATAACTCGACGATGTTTCTGATGGCCGGCTTACTCGTCGTGGCCCTCCTCGCCAATGCATGGGTTCGCCCGGTAGACGCCCGGCATCACTTGAAAGAATAATCCGGAATTTCCGATTTCAACTTTACCTTTGCGCACAATCATACGCCAGTCGCCCTCTTGTGCCAAGCTCACATCGCCATGCGCAGGGAGGTGCACTTTTGGATCGCCCCCCCGCACCACGCGCTCAAATTGCGCCAAAAAAGTGCAAAAAGGGGAGGGGGCACTTTCAGATCGCCCTATCTCCTATCCCCCCCTCGCGTTGACGGGGTAAGCTATACGAAGGGGAAAAGTGCCACACCCCACCACCAGCCCGAGGGAGCCACACGTCAGAGGCGCCGAGGGGGGCAAGGTCGGGGTTTGGCGCGATTAGGCTCGTTCAACGTTCACCGCGCTCGCCCCTGTTTCTACCCCACCCCTGCGCGGGGCTGCCACACTCGCATGGCGATTTGAGCTTGGAATGTAAGCGCGGCTTGCGTACGATTGTTGGCGAAGGCAGAGTTGAAAAGGGAAATTCCGGTTCAAGCCAAGGATCTTTGTACCTTGATCGTCGGCGAGCCCAAGGGTTCGGTTCACAAATAGTCAAGGCATGGGGTTTATATTTATGATGCTGCAAAGTAGGTGGAAGCAATGTCCTGAGTCATACTCCAGATTTCTGGCGGGAGGATCGCTCGCTGGATTCATGGGAATGTGGGTGGTTCTGTCGGCGACGGTCGCCCTGCGATCCGCCGAATCAAATCCTGCGCCCGGGAAAATTGATTATGGCCGTGACGTTCGGCCCATCCTGTCCAAAAATTGTCTCCCCTGCCACGGCCCTGACGAAAAGAATCGTCAAGTAGGCTTGCGGCTTGACCTTCGGGAAGTCGCCGTCGCGGACCGGGGAGGATATCGAGTGATCGTGCCGGGCAGGAGTTCGGGAAGCAGGCTGGTCGAAAGGATTACCCATCCCACCCTGCCGATGCCGCCCGCCGCCACCGGCAAGAAGCTGACAGCCGATGAAATCGAGCTGTTGAAAAAATGGATCGACCAGGGGGCATCCTATGCCGGCCATTGGGCCTTCGAGCGGCCCGTCCGTCCACCGCTTCCTGAGGTAAAAGCGAAATCCTGGCCCAAGAATGAAATCGACTACTTCGTGCTGGCCCGGCGGGAGGCCGAAGGCATGTCACCCTCCCCGGAAACAGACAGCTGTACTTTGATTCGAAGAGTTTATCTGGACCTGATCGGGATTCCGCCGACGCCGGAGCAGGTGGACGCGTTTGTCAAGGACGAGGAACCCGGCGCTTACGAGCGTGTGGTGGTTGAGTTATTGAACTCCCCCCGCTACGGCGAACGATGGGCGCGGGTGTGGCTGGACCTGGCCCGTTACGCTGATTCCCAGGGCTATGAGCAGGATAATCTTCGAACCATCTGGCCTTATCGGGATTGGGTCATCCGGCCACTTTGCACATCAGGCGAAACTCCAACGAGCCGCGCGAGAGTCTGCCAGTGGCGTGGATGTGGGCGGTGCCGGCCGGCGCGGATGTCCGCGGCGTAAGGGTTGGAGACCCCGAGGGCTGATGATATGACCGGGATCGTGACCCCCGCTAGGCGGGGCTGTACCCTTCGGAGGTAGGTTTCCTCATCGAGCCACGGAGGCAAGCTAGACGCTTTCCAAGCCCGCTTGGCGGCGGCATG
>JAPUME010000051.1 GCA_027294185.1 Acidobacteriota bacterium
AACGATTTCAAGATGCGCGTGGAACGCGAAATGAATCGAATCGTTCGAGCCAACAAAAGACGCTGTGTCCTCGTTGTCACCCATGCGGGAGTAGTACGGGTCATCCTGGCCGGCGCTCTTGGAATCCCCTGCCGCAACCTGTTTCGAATCGCGCAGGAACCCTGCGGTGTCAATGTGATCGACTATTTTCGTGACCAAGCCGTTGTCGGGTGCATGAATGGATAAAAAAGTCGGGAACATAGTGTGCGTCGTCCTGGTTCTCATAGTCAGCGCCCAGGGACTCTTTGCTCGCGAGTTGACGGATGCGTTGAACCGCTCTGTGCTTCTGCCGGACCAGCCGCGGCGAATCATCTGCCTTTCGCCGAGCCTCGCGGAAACCGTTTTTGCCCTGGGACTGCACGAAGCCGTGGTCGGCGTAACCGACTTCACCGAATACCCGCCGGGGGTGCCTGCCAAACCCAGTGTAGGCGAACTGGTCAGTCCGGCCATGGAGAAGATCGTTTCACTCCAACCCGACCTGATCCTGGCGGCAAAGGGCCTGAATCGGCCGGATATAATAGATCAATTGGAACATCTTGGGATTCCCATTTTCGTGGTGAATCCACAGAGCTTGAATGAAGTCCTGGAGACCATTCAACAGGTCGGGGACATTTTCAATCGCAGCTCTGAGGCCCGAGCATTGGTCAATCAGTTGATGGAAAGACGCCGGGCGGTAAGCCGGCGAGTCGGCGAGTTGCCGCGCCCCAGGGTCTTCGTCGTAGTCTGGCATACGCCGGTCATCACGGCGGGCGGCAAGGCCTTCCTGACCGATGTGATCTCGGCAGCGGGCGGAGAATCGGTCACGGCGGATATCCCTCAGACCTGGCCGCAGATCAGCCTGGAAGAGGTCCTGCGTCGCGCACCGGATGTGCTGCTCCTCGTGCGAGGACCTCATGGTGGGATGACACTTGAAGAACTGAAGGCGCGCCAGGGATGGAACCGGCTGGAGGCCGTCATCCGAAATCGAGTGGTCTATATGGACCAGAACATGGAGCATCCAAGCCCTCTCGTCTTTGATGCTCTGGAAGAATTGGCGAGGAAGCTTCATCCGGAAGCATTTTAATTGGAGTAAGGTTGAGATATGAAAAAGAAAATTACGCGTGCCGGCGCCTCGGCACGAAAACAAAAAGGGCTGATCATCGTAAACACGGGCGATGGCAAAGGCAAAACCAGCGCCGCCCTGGGAGTTGCCTTGCGAGCCTCGGGCTACGGCATGAAGGTGCTCATGATTCAGTTTTTCAAGGGAAAATGGAAGTACGGGGAGCTCAGAAGCGCCCCGAAACTCCAGACTTTTGAAATCCTTCCCATGGGCAAGGGATTCACCTGGGAAAGTGACGACATTGAGATCGACAAGAGCATGGTTCGGGCCGCCTGGGTGGAAGCCAGGAAAAGAATTCTCTCGGGAGATTACGCGGTGGTCATTCTGGATGAGATCAACTACGCGCTCAGTTACGGCTATCTCCCGGTCGATGACGTAGTCGATTGCCTGAAGACCAAACCCCAAATGCTCCACGTCATCCTGACCGGGCGGGATGCGAAACCTGAGATTATCGAGGTCGCAGACCTTGTAACAGAGATGCGCGAAGTGAAGCACCCGTTCGCACAGGGCATTTCTGCCCAAAAGGGAATTGAGTTTTGAACTTGTTTGACCAAGGAGGACACACACACAACCCGCCGGCGGGATGAACGGGAAGCGCGGTGAGAATCCGCCACTGCCCCGCAACTGTAAGCGACGGTCGAATCTGCAATGCCACTGCCCGTAAGGGTGGGAAGGCGCAGATATTGCGAAAACGTCGCGAGTCAGGAGACCGGTCCCGTCGGACTATTTTACGTCCGCTCTTCCGAGGGCGAAGGAGGACACATGTCGTTTCTGAAACACTACCGAAGTCGCTTCTATTGTTTTCTATTGCTATCCCTTTGCTTCATTGCTCCGGGAATACCCTTGCCCGCTTCCGGGCAGAGCCGGCAGGGAATAATTCGCGGGCGCGTGCTCGATCCACTGGGGGATGCGGTCCCCCATGCAAAAGCCACACTGCTCCAAAATTCAACCGTAGTTGAATCCCAGACGACGGATCCAGAAGGGGAGTTTGAATTTTCTGCCGTAAACTCAGGCCGGTATTATGTCCGGGTTGAGGCCACAGGATTCCAAACCGGGGAAAGCGAGACCGCATTTCTGCCGCCGCGGGGGACCCTCGAAATCGATCTGACGCTCCCCATCGGCACCCTGCGCCAGCAATTCGTGATTTCGGCTACGGGCACGGAATTGCCCGCATCCCGGGTCGGCGCCTCCCTCAGCGTGATCGATCGCCAACAATTGGACGCGGCCAACAAGCTGGACGTATTGGAATTCTTGCGTTTGGTCCCGGGCGCGCAGATCGTGCAAACCGGCCAGCGCGGAGGGTCGACGTCGCTGTTTCTGCGCGGCGGTAACGCCAACTTCAATAAAGTACTCATCGATGGAGTTCCCGCCAACGACATCGGGGGCGGCTTTGATTTCGCCAATTTCTCCACAACCGGAGTGGAGCGATTGGAGGTGCTTCGAAGTCCGAACAGCGTCCTCTACGGCGCGGACTCCCTGGGGAGTGTCGTCAACGTCGCCACCCGTCGCGGCGCATCAGGCGTGCCGGAGTTCACCTATTCCGCCGGCGGGGGGAACTTCCGCACGGTTCGGCAGGAAGCCTCCCTTGCCGGCGCATTCCGCCAATTTGACTATTTCTCCGATTTCTCTCGCTTCGACACGCGCAACAGTCTTCCCAACAGCGCCTTTCACAACGGGACATACGCGGGCAATTTCGGCTGGAAGGCAAACCGTGCGACAGACGTCCGGGGTACCGTCCGGCATACCGCGGTTGCCCTCGGCCTGCCGAACGCTCTCGACTTCTACGGCATTCCGGACGACTCATCCCAGCGGGCCCGCACCACTCACATCGGCATCACCGCACAGAATCAAACGACCGCGCGCTGGCATAACCGGGTGCGATTCGCCTCCAGCCGGCTCAAGTCGCGCTTTAGGAATCCCTCGCCGACCGGGGAAGCATTCGATCCTTTCGGCTTTGGAGCGAACTTTCTCGGCAATCAAGTTACGGTTCAGGGGGCCGACGGATTCAGCGTGACCGGCAGGGCCATTCTTGATTTCGGCGGCGCCTACCCGCAGCTTTTTGATGTCAACACGACGAGGCAGTCTCTCTACGCGCAATCGGATTACAGCCTCAAACCGGACCTGACGGCTACCTTCGGCTTCCGCTTTGAAAATGCGCGCGGGTTCACCGAGTCTTCCAGCTCCCGGTCTCCCACGGATCGGAAGAACTTCAGCACCTTCCTGCAAGCTCACGGACGGATCTGGCGTCGTGTGTACCTTACGGCGGGCGTGGGGCTGGAAGACAATGCCGTCTTCGGGTTTGCGGCAACACCACGCGTTTCGCTGGGCTACTACCTGCGAGGGGGAACCTCAGGCGCATTTTTCAATGACACAAAGCTGAGATTCAATTTCGGAACCGGAATCAAGGAACCCAGCATCTTCCACGAAGGCTCCTCCCTCTTCAACCTTCTCGCGGGGCTCACGGACGGCACCGTCCTGATCTCGCAGTTCGGTATTTCGCCGATCGGTCCTGAGAGGAGCCGAAGTTTCGACTTCGGGTTTGATCAGGGGTTGTGGGACGGACGTGCGCGCCTGGGGGTCACATTTTTCCATAACCGATTTTTCGACCTGATCGAGTTTGTCAGCAAAGACGTTCTTCCCCAGCTCGGAGTGCCCCCAGCGGCCGCGGCGGCGACTCCCTTCGGAGCCACAATCAATTCTTCCTCCTTTCGCGCCCTGGGTGTGGAGACAGAATTCGTCGCACAACTGAACAACGGAATACGCCTGCAAGGGGAATACACTTATCTGGGGGCGGTGGTAATAGAGTCCTTTTCAAGCGGCGCTCTCGAACCGGCTATCAACCCCGCGTTCCCCGGCATTCCGATCGGTGCGTTCTCACCCCTGGTAGGGAATCGCCCCTTCCGCCGCGCGCCACACTCGGGAAGTCTGGTGGTGGGCTATTCGAAAGGAAACTTCGGCCTCACGCTCAGCGGTTACTTTGTCGGGCGCCAGGATGGCAGCAGCTTTCTCTCCGACCCGTTTTTCGGAAACTCTCTGCTCCTGCCGAACCGTAATTTCAATTCGGGTTATCAGAAAGTCGATTGGAGCGGGCGTTATTCTCTCAACCGCGGGATTACGTTTTATACGAGCATCGAAAACCTCCTCAGTCAGCGTTACCAACCGGCGCCGGGATTCCCCGCGCCTCCGCTGACATTCCGCTCCGGCGTCAAGATCAGGCTGGGAGGAGAAGGGTGGAGGTAACCGCGGGCGCCGGAACCACGAAAAGCGCCCGCTGAGGAGAAGGAATTAAATGCCTGTTTCAACCGAGAAACCTGGCCTCAAACTTGGAAAGCGTTCCAGGGAGTCGTCCGATTCAGATTGGGGCCGCGACGCCGCGATGCGGTTCCGCTTTGGAATCTTTTTGCTTGTCGGATTGCTTCTGCTGGTTATGGTTCTTGCAGCGGCGGTCGGGACCGTAGAGGTTTCTCCACGCACGATCCTTTCCCTGTTGCTCAATCGGACGGGGCTTACCGACTTCCCCCAGACGTGGCCCCTCAGCGACGAAACCATCATCCTGCATCTCCGCCTGCCGCGTGTCGTGGGGGCCGCGCTGGTCGGCGCGGCACTCTCGGTCGCGGGGATTCTTTTTCAGGGCCTCTTGAGAAATCCCATGGCGGACCCGTATGTCATAGGAACTTCGGGAGGCGCAGCACTGGGCGCGAGCGTCGGCGTAGTGCTCTCGAATCATTTTTCCATCTTAGGATTCGGCACGGTCCCGACGCTTGCCTTCCTGGGGGCGACGGGAACGATGATACTCGTTTATCGCCTGTCGAGAGTGGGCGGCCGCACGCCTGTGGTGACTCTCCTGCTGGTCGGATTCTCGGTAAGCGTAATCCTCGGCTACACCATGTCGTTTCTGTTGATTGTAAACGACCGATTGCAGGTCAACGTACGGATTATCTACACGTGGCTGCTGGGAGGAGTCACGCTCTCTCGTTGGCCCCAGGTAGGAATCATCGCCTTGATCGTCATCGTGGGGAGCGTTCTGGCATTTGCGTTCGCCAGAACCCTGAATGCTTTGTCACTGGGGGAGGAACATGCCGCCCACCTGGGCATCCCGGTCGAGCGCCACAAGACTGCTCTGATTGCGATCGGCTCCCTGTTGACGGCGGCTGCCGTGACTGCGGCGGGACTGATCGGTTTCGTGGGGTTGATCGTGCCCCATTTCCTCCGCCTGCTGTTCGGTCCGAATCACACTCGATTGCTGCCCCTGGGGGCGCTGGGAGGAGCTGCCTTTCTGGTTACCGCTGACCTGCTGGCGCGCATCGCCATGCCTCCCACAGAATTGCCCGTCGGAATCCTGACCGCCTTCGTCGGCGGGCCGGCTTTCCTGTTCTTATTGCGGCGTACGAAGCGCGAGTATCGTTTCTGACTTTTGATGATTGACCATGAAGACAATCCAGCTCCACGAGCTCTGTTTCCAATATAACCACCGCCCGGTACTGGAGCGTATCTCCCTGGAAATTACGGCGGGAGAACGCGTTGCTCTGCTCGGTCCCAACGGTGCGGGGAAAACGACTCTGTTGAAACTGATCAGCGGAGCGCTGGTTCCCGCTCAGGGAACGGTTCGGGTGAATGGACACAAGCCGAGTGGTGTCTCAAAGAGAGAACTGGCACGAACCATCGCTGTTGTGCCGCAGGATTTCGGTGTGCCTTTCGCGTTTACCGCACGGGAGATTGTTGAACTGGGGCGGACACCCTATCTGCGTCTCTTGCGTGGCGTGGGGACCGGCGACCGCCTTGCTGTCGAGCGGGCCATGGAGTTAACCGATACGAGTCCGCTCGCGAAGCGCATTTTCAATGAATTGAGCGGAGGCGAGCGCCAGCGGGTCATGATCGCCTTGGCGCTGGCGCAGGAGCCCGACATTCTGCTTCTCGATGAACCGACTCAGCAGCTCGACATTACCCGGCAGGCTGAAATTCTGGATTTGGTCGTAGATCTCAATCGGAGTCGAGGACTGACGGTACTGAGCGCGATCCATGATTTGAACCTTGCCGCCGTCTACTTTCATCGACTGATCGTTCTTCACGATGGTTCGGTCCTGGCCGATGGGCCGCCGGCTGAGGTGCTGCGACCGGAACTGCTCGAGATCGCCTACGGCGGACCGGTGGAGGTGGTGTCGATTGAGAACCGTAGCGCGCCGGTTGTCTTACCCGCCTCTCGTACCCGTGATGGATCATCGAAAGGCGGAAATCCTGAGCGCTGAATAATTCAAGTCGCAGAAAAGCTCCCCACCATGGCGGCACGAACCATCATGATTCAAGGCACGGGATCCTACGTAGGGAAAAGTGTGGTCACCGCCGCCCTGTGCCGTCATTTTCAGCAACAAGGG
>JAPUME010000052.1 GCA_027294185.1 Acidobacteriota bacterium
ATTACTGAAAGCCGGGCGTCGCGCTCCGAGCGGGCGGCAAAAAATTTCTGGTACATGCTCTGGTTGCCGAGCAGCAGCATAAAGACGGGGAGGAAGTAGCCCAGCGCCTCGAAGGCGCTCATCGTCCCGAACAGGGTGAAGTGGCTTGCCGGAAGCGACTGCTGAACTCCGCTCCATCCTCCCGCCGAGTCGAGCAGGGCGGGGAACATGAACAGGCAACCGACCGTGATCACCGTCCCCACGACCAAATCCACGTAGGCCACCGAAGACATTCCGGCCATGGCGGTGAAGGCGATCACGAAGCACGCAACGATCAGCATTCCCCGTTCTTCGCCGATTCCAAAAGCGAGTTGGAGGATTCTTCCCCCGGCCTTGAATTGATAACTGACGATTGCCGTATAGGAGACGATGATGCACAGCGTCCCCATCACTCGCGCCCCGGTCCCGTAGCGCGTCTCAAGCAGGTCAGGAATCGTGAACTGGGCAAATTTGCGAGCCCGTCCGGCCAGGAAGTAGATCACTACCAGCCCCGCCCAGCCACCCGCGGGCAGCCACAGTGATGCCAACCCTTCCTTGAAAGCGAATTCCGCTCCGGCGAACAGGCTCCCGGCGCCGATCCAGGAGCAGAGCAGCGTCGCCACCAGGACCGGGACCGACAACCGCCGCCCCGCCACCAGGAAATCCGCCGATGTTTTTACCTTCCGCGCCTGCCGGATGCCGACCGCCAGCATTACCGCCAGTATCGCCAGTAATACAACACCATAGATCATAGTCGGGCTATCCGATCAGAGCCTGAAGACCCTCGAGGGTCTTGCGGGCCGAGCGGCCTGTTATGCGCAGCAACTTCCGGGCCGAGCGATGTCCCGTCACGATTTCAATCGCGGAGGCGGGCAGGCGCAGGCTTCGCGCAAGATAACGTACGCAGGCTTCGTTCGCCCGACCCTCAGCGGGCGGGGCCGTCACCTGCAGCCGAAGTCGCCCCTGAGGGTCGGCCATCAGCCGTTCCCGGCGCGCGCGAGGCTGAACTCGAAGCCAAAAGGTAACTTTTTCCCCTTCGGCTTGAAATTCGAATCCCGGCTGCGTCATGGACGGAGGTCTAGATTAGCTCTACCACGGGCGTGCAACAAGAATGAATTCAGATCAATATAAATAGAGATCATCGGGCGCTTCTGGAACCGAAGATGGCCGTCCCCACCCGCACCATCGTGGACCCTTCTTCGATGGCGACCTCGAAATCGTGGCTCATACCCATCGAGAGCACTTCCATGGAGACATTCGAAAGTTTCTGCCGGGAGATCGATTCCGCCAGCTCGCGCAGGCTTCGAAAATAGGGACGCGCCTGCTCGGGGTCCTCGGAGTATGGCGGCATGGTCATCAGACCGCGGATGCGCAGGCGGGGAAGCTCCGATACCCTGCGGGCCAGATCCAAAACATCTTCTCGTGGTATTCCGAACTTCGTCTCCTCGCGGCCCAAATCGACTTGCAGGAGCACGAGGAGAGGTTCACCGCTCGATTCCCGCGCCTGATTGAGCTTTTCGGCCGGCTTCAAAGCGTCGAGCGATTCGATGAACTGGAAGATTTCCGCGGCTTTCCCGGCTTTGTTGGATTGCAGGTGCCCGACCAGGTGCCATTCGATGCCGAGGTCCCGGAGTTCGGCGACTTTGCCTTCCGCCTCCTGCACGCGGTTTTCGCCGAACCGCCGCAGCCCGCACTCGTAGGCCTCGCGGACCTTTTCGGCAGGGAAGGTTTTTGAGACCGCCACCAGCGTGACGGATAGCGGTTGCCTGCCTGCACGCTCGCACGCGGCGGCAATCCGCTCCTGAACTCTGTTTATGTTTTCACGAATCAAGACGAATCAACTGGTTATGAATGTTTGCTGGTTATGAAAGTTTGAATGTTGCCTGCAAACAATGAGTCTCATTCTAGCACTCCCCGGCAGCGAAGGCGGCGTGCAATCATCAATCTGTTGGGCTTTACGTGCATTCTGTGGCAGAATGCTGTCTCCGGGTCGAGTTTTCTACCACTCATAAGCAAAAATTCGTAGCGTGGAGAGGAACCCATGCAGCAGAATCCTCCTTCCTTGATCAGCCAGTGCATGGCTGAGTTCATCGGCACCTTCATTCTGGTTTTCCTGGGGGACACTGCCATTGCCGTGGCGGTCTTTGCCGGGGCGTATGATCTGGCCGGTGTGGCCCTGATGTGGGGTATGGGCGTCGTGCTTGCCGTCTACGTCGTGGGAGCCATCTCAGGCGCGCACCTCAACCCGGCGGTGAGCGTGGCCATGGTGACGCTGGGAAAGATGCCCGCCGGTCGACTGGCTCCCTACGCCATCTCTCAGGTGGCGGGAGCATTCACGGCTGCCGTAACCATTTACCTGGGCTGGAGCGGGATGTTCGCCGCCGCAGCCGCGAAGGAGGGCCTTGAGGTGGGCGCAGCCGGCAGCCAGAAGCTGATGATGATCTTCTCCTGCTTCTACCCGAACCCGGCCATGTTCGGCACCGACCAGGCGGCCTTTGCGCGCGTTTCCACCGGCTCGGCGTTTCTGCTGGAAGTGGTGATGACGGCGCTGCTTGTGATCGTCATCCTGGCCGTGACGAACGAACGCAACTCGCTCGCGCCCAAGTCGAACCTGGCGCCGTACTTCATCGGCCTGACCGTGATGACCATGGTCGGCATCGGTGCGCCGGCTACCATGACCGCCATCAACCCGGCGCGCGACTTCGGCCCGCGCCTGTTCGGGTGGCTGATCGGCTACGGCGACATTGCCTTCCCCGGCCCGCGCGGCAACGAGTGGTGGCTCTATATTGTTGCTCCCATCATCGGGGCTCTCCTCGGAGCCTTGATTTACCAGAAAGGCGTCAACCGGTTCCTGCCCGAAAACGGTTCCTAGAGAATTTGCCCACCGTGGCGCTGCCCTTAAGGGCGGCACTGACATACGTGGAAAAGGTGCGCCGCTCTCCCTGGTTCGCCGGGACAGGCCAGGGTGGCAGCTCGAAAGTTGAAAGTTGAAAGTTGAATGTTGAATGTTGAATGATGGACGACGTGCCCGGCTGAAGCCGTGCGCTACGGTGGTGCGGCGACTTTACGTCTCCAATCAGGTGGCGTGCCCCTGATGTGCAAGGCGCCGAGGAAAACACGAGGAACTCGCCGCTGCGTTCCAAAAGGAAGTCCACCCACATCGCGCGATGATGAATCATCCTTCCTCCCGGACTCCGGACTTGCCTGAAAACCACTTGCCGAATTAGGATAGAAGCCGGTCCACCTCATTTGAATTCCTAAAAGAGACCGCAGGTTGCTCTTTGAGACAGCGCGGAAAATTCATCACCCTGGAAGGCATCGACGGCAGCGGCAAGAGCACGCAGCTCCCGCGGCTGGTGCGTTACCTCAGGTCGCGCGGTGTAAAGTTGAAAGTTACCTATGAGCCGGGAGGAACACGCCTCGGCGACCGCATCCGTCGTATCCTTTTAAGCGGGAAGACTTCGAAGCTTGACGCGATGGCCGAGCTGGCGCTGTTCTATGCGGCACGAGCGCAGCATATCCGCGAGGTGATCGAACCGGCGCTGGCGGCGGGCCAGTGGGTACTGAGCGACCGGTTCAGCGACGCCTCGATGGCCTATCAGGGTTACGGTCGAAAGCTGGGCCGGGCGGCGGTTGATCAATTCGAACGCGCCGTATGTGGGCGATTGAAGCCGGACTTGACGCTTGTCCTGCTGGTGGATCCGGCTGAGAGTCTTCGACGGGCACGCGCGCGGGAGACACGGCGTAACTCCACCCGAGGCAGGTTTGAGGCGGAGGCTGTGGCTTTCCACCGCCGCGTGCAGGCGGGTTATCGTGCCATCGCCCGGCGCGAGCCGCGACGGGTGAAGCTGATCAAAGCGGGTCGGGGGGTCGGCGAGCTTCAGGAGGAGTTGCGCCGCCGTGTGGATGCGCTGCTCCGGCGGGCCGGCGCTTCGCGGAGGACGGGGAAAAAGAAGCGATGAGTTTCAAAGATTTCATCGGCAATCGGGAAGCTGTCGATTCTCTTCGACAGATGCTTGCCCGCGACCGTCTGCCTTCGGCGCTGCTTTTTGCCGGCCCGGAAGGTGTGGGCAAGTTGACCTTCGCCAAGATGCTGGCCCATGCGCTCCATTGCGAGCGGGAGAAGAATGACTTTTGCGGCGAATGCCGGGCGTGCAGGAAAACTTCCGAGATGCTGAGTCTTACCGCTGAAGACCTGGAGCGGCGAAGGGCGGCGAAAGACAGCGCGCGTAGAGCTGAAAATCTGGTTTACTTCGACGTTCAACTGGTCGAACCGCTGGGACAATTTATCCTGACCTCGCAAATTGAAAAGGCGGTCTCCGAGGCCTACGCGAAACCTTTTGAATTTTCCCGGCGCGTTTTCATTCTGAACGATGCGCACCGGATTCATTGGGCCGGAGTGGACCGATTGCTGAAGGTTCTGGAGGAGCCTCCCGCGACGACTCTGTTTATCCTCGTGTGCCCCAACGCATCTGCGCTTCGGGCGACCATCCGTTCGCGCTGCACGCGGGTGATCTTCCGCGCGCTGGAGGAGAGGGAGATTCAGGATTTCCTGAAACGCGAAACGGAGCTGAAGCCAACGGAGCGCCGCCTGGCGGCGCGGCTTTTGGGGGGAAGCCTGGGGAAAGCTCGCGCTTTCGACCTGGAGGATTATCGGCGGCGCCGGGAGAGTTGGCTCGCCTTCTTTGAGTTTTGTCTCTCCTCCAGAGATTGGAATTCGCTTTTCCGCACGACGGAGGTTCTGGCGAAGGACCGGGAAAATTTTGAGGCCAATCTGAGTATTGCTTACTCCTTGCTGCGCGATCTTCTGATTCTGCGCACGAGGGGCGAGGAAGGCGAAATCTCGAATCTCGATTTGGCCGCCCGTCTCCGTCGTTGGGCGGAGCGCGTGAACCTCGCCTGGATTTCGCAGGTCAGCCAGGGACTGGATCGGGCTCACCGCGAGCAGATCCGCAACATGAACCAGCAACTCGGCTTCGATGCCCTGGCGGCGGAGGTCGCATCCACTCCCTCGCGCGGCTGATGGATTCGCCCCCCTCCTCCTCGATTTTCCTCTCTGTTGCGCTCGGTAAGGGCAAAATACTTGCCAGATATACAGGATGGTGCTAAGCTCTACAGCAAGTCAGGCTCAATCCTTCAAAGAGAACCTATGCAGGAAGCAACGAAGAGGTTCTAAGGATCATCTAATAATATAGTTCAGCCGGATTGAAGTTTTTCCTATCTGCCATGCGACAACTATTCGACAATCGGCTCAATGGACCCGCCGGAAGAAAAGAGTAGGTGTGCTGTGAACCGCAAACTGATTCGTCCCTCCCTGCATGAGATCAAAGACCAGATCAACACCCGCCAGGTGAAGAAGCGCGTCTCTCCCCCGGAGCAGACTCATGCGGAGACGTTTTACTATCTGAAGCAGATGCAGTCCCGAACCCCCATGGTCGTGGTTCTGGAAAGTGGCGAGGAGATTCACGGGATCATCGAGTGGTACGACAAGGACTGCCTTAAGGTGAACCGTAACGCTCAACCGAATCTGCTCATCATGAAAAGAGTCGTCAAGTACATGTACAAGAAGAACGAGAATGGGCACCGCCGGACTTCCAAGGAAGCGGAGGGAGAACCGGATCTCGTTTTTGAAAAGAGTGAAGGTTAACCCTCGCCCCTGGAGTGACCTTTATTCTCGGGAAGAACCTTCCTTGAACGCTTCGCCCCGGCAATTTTTACTCGTCATTTCTCTCCTTTCAGGGCAACAGGACCTTTTGGCCCTCCCGCTTTCTGCGGCTTGACTCCGGATGCATCTGAGACCTATGATGGGGTTGAGTTAATCCGTTAAGGTGGCTTCGTGTTTCACTATTCTGGAACAAGGTTTATATCTGTTCGCTTGTTGAGTACTTCCCTCCTTCTTTTATTCATTTTCATCGCTGCGAGCCAAGTCCCCCTTGCGGGCCAATTTGGCCGTAATGACATCACCACACTCAGCGACAAGACCGTGGCCACACCTCGGGGCCTCGAGGCATTCACCGGAACCCTTACTACAATCCGACCCAAGGGGAAGCTGATTACCCTGCAAACCGATGAAGGAAGAGCCACCGAGATTTTTTCCTGCAAGAACAGTCCCGCCATTCGGACGATTGCCGGGAAAAAAATGAAATTCAAGGCTCTCGAACCCGGAATGATGGTAGTTGTCTATTACAGCTCGAGGAAGGGCCGGCGGACCGTCAAGGATGTGCTGGTCCTGAAGTCCAAGCCGGCAAAAAAAGAAGCGGTATCCGACTCGTCCGAATCGTAACCTCTCACAACCCTCTCCATGAAAATCGGAATCACCTGCTATCCTACCTACGGCGGAAGCGGAGTCGTAGCCACGGAACTCGGTCTGGAGCTCGCAGCACGCGGGCATGAGATTCATTTTATCAGCTACGCCATGCCCGTCCGCATCACCGAGGCCGCCGAACGGATCCAGTTTCACGAGGTCGAAGTGATGAACTACCCGCTCTTCGATCACGTCCCTTATACGCTGGCGCTGGCGACGAAAATCTACGAGGTGGGGATCAACGAGGGGTTGGACCTGATGCACGTCCACTATGCGATCCCGCATTCGGTGAGCGCCTATCTGGCGCGTGCCATGGCGGCCCCTCGCCGCATTCCTTTTGTGACCACCCTGCACGGGACCGACATTACCCTGGTCGGCATCGACCGCTCCTACCTCCCCATCACGCGCTTTTCCATCGAGCAGAGCGATGCCGTGACGGCCATCTCCGCGCACCTGCGCTCGAAGACGCTCGAACTCTTCGAGCCTCGCTGCGAGGTGGAGGTCATTCCCAACTTCGTAAACTGCGATCTTTTCCAGGCGGGAGATTGTGGCGAGCGGCGCGGCAGCCTGGCGCCCGAAGACCACAAGCTTCTCATGCATCTTTCCAATTTCCGGCCCGTAAAACGTGTGGTGGACGTGGTGGAGATATTTTCCCGCGTGGCGGCAAAGGTCCCCTCAACGCTCGTTCTGATCGGCGACGGACCCGACCGAAGCGCTGCGGAACGGCTGGCGCGCGACAAGGGGCTGACCTCGCAGGTTCGATTTCTGGGAAAGCAGGATCGGGTGCACGAGTTGCTCGCTTGCGCCGACCTGCTGCTTTTGCCGAGCGACATGGAATCATTCGGCCTGGCGGCTCTGGAAGCGATGGCCTGCGAGGTTCCGGTCATCTGTTCGCGAGTCGGCGGGGTGCCGGAGGTGGTCCGTGACGGAGTGGAGGGATTCCTTGTCGCGCCGCGGGACGTCGATACTATGGCGGAGCGTGCGCTCCGAATTCTCACCGACTCCGAGTTTCAGGCCTCCATGGGCCGGGCCGCACGCGCCCGCGCTCTCGATCAATTCTGCGCTTCCAAAATTGTTCCCCTCTACGAAATTCTATATAAGAAGGTCCTCGATAAGACGGTTTAGGAAATTCGTTTTGCAATTTCCCTGAAAATCGGGAGTATGGAACCCGTTGTCGGAGTTCCGTGTCTCTTCATGCGCCTCAAACCGCAGAACTGCATTATGAATTCTGCCTGTTGGTTGTGGCGACAACAGGTTGACCTACGCCTTTGTTTGTCTTGATACAGGTGCCAGGATTCTTACGGCGGGAGCTTGTCGAGGAATTGGCGCACGGCTTCCTTGTATTCCTCCCCCC
>JAPUME010000053.1 GCA_027294185.1 Acidobacteriota bacterium
CTCTGACACTTAATGGCAAGTTCCGAGCTAAGTATCTTTGACGGCAATAATTTGGTCAGGCGACGACACCCGAGGTCAAATTTGGTGCTTCTGCGCATAATGCCGAAAGGAGCGGTAACTCATCTTTAGAAGTTCGGCGGCTTTGGTACGGACACCCGTAGCGCGAACCAAAGCCTGCGTCAAGTACTGCTTCTCGATTTCGGCGATGCGCTGTTCAAAGTCCATTCCTTCCGGTTCCAGGGTAACTTCCTCTGTCACTCCTGAGAGGACCGCGTCGCGAACTCTTTCCACCGAGAGTTGCTTTTCCTTTTCTGGCGTCAGGGCAACCGCCTGCTCGATGGTGTTTTCAAGTTCCCGAACGTTCCCAGGCCAGTCGTGAGTTTGGAGAAGTCGAAGGATTTCAGCACTGAGCCGAAGTGTCCCTCTGCCCGCCTGCCGAGAGTATTTCACCGTGAAGTGTCGCGCCAGCGGTTCTAAATCTCCCTTTCGTTCACGCAAGGGAGGAAGGCGCACGGGAATCACACTGATGCGGTAAAAAAGGTCTTCACGAAACTTTCCCTCGGAGACCAGGGTCTTGAGCTCTCGATTGGTCGCGGCAATGATGCGCACATCCACAGGCACGTCTTCGGTAGCCCCCAGGGGCCGTATCTGCTTCTCCTGCAGGACACGCAACAGCTTTACCTGCATCGCAGGGCTGGTTTCGCTGATCTCGTCCAGGAAGAGAGTTGCTCCGTCGGCGGTTTCAAATATTCCCTTCTTATTGCCCCCCGCATCCGTGAAAGCTCCCTTGAGGTATCCAAACAACTCGCTTTCCAGCAGAGTATCGGGGAATGCCCCGCAGTTGATTGAGACAAAGGCTTTGTCGGCTCGGAGACTGTATTTGTGGATTGCCCGCGCGACCAACTCTTTTCCGGTGCCGCTCTCTCCCAAAATCAGCACCGTGCTTTGAGTGGGGCCCAAGGTCTGGACGAGTTCCAGGACCTCTTTCATCTTCTGGTCCCGGCCCACGATCTCGTCGGTCCGCACGCGGGACAGCTCGCGACGGAGAAGCCGATTTTCCGACCGCAAGGCCGATTCGGTCAGGGCTCTCTCCACCGCCGCTCGCAACTCTTCCATCAGCTTATCCGTCTTAATAATGTAGCGGTAGGCGCCCAGATTTACGGCCTGAACCGCTGAATCAATCGTCGCATAGGCGGTGATGAGGATGACGTAAGTTTCCGGCGAAATGGTGCGAATATGCTGGAGGAGGTCCAGGCCGGTCAGGTCCGGCATTCGAATGTCGGAAATCACAAGATCGAAGATTTGCGATTCCAGCTTTCTCTTTGCCAGGTCACCTCGGAGAGCGGTTTCCACCTGATGCCCGTCCTTGCGAAAAGCAATTTCGAGCAACTGGCACATGGATCTTTCATCATCAACGATCAGAATACGAGCCATGGTGTGAGTTCGATCCTCCCCATACAGGTAAAACCCGGATTCCTATATCTCCTGCAAAGATTTCGAACGGACGCGGGCGTGGCGGGGAATTTCAATCAAAAAACGGGCGCCGCGGTTCGGCTCCGATTCGGCCCGGATCTTCCCCTGATGCGCCTGCACGACTTGCTGGGCAATCGCTAACCCGAGGCCGGTGCCGTCGGGAAAAGAAGATTGGAAAGGCTCAAACAGTTTTTCCAATTGACTCTCGGAAAACCCTACGCCGGTATCTTCAATCGAGACACAAACGGTATCCTCGTCCTGCGGCTGGACCGCCACCGTGAGCACGCCGCCATCCGGCATGGCCTTGATTGAATTCGTGCAGATGTTCCAAAAGACTTGACGAATCTGGTCGGAATCCACCCACGCTTCAACTCGCTCACTGGAAAACTGACGCTCAATCTTATGGCGGGTATCGAAGGTGGGATGATGCTCCAGTAGTAGAAGTGTCTCCTCTAAAATCTCTACGACGTTGGCCTCTGCGAATTGATACCGATGGCCGCGAGCGTAAACCAGGAAGTCCGATACAATTTTGTTCAGCCGTTCGGACTCCTGCGTAACGATATCGATCAATTTGAGGTGATCTTCATCCATACCTGTTTGATCGCGGAATAGCTTGACGGAACCCACAATCGAGGCCAGAGGATTCCGAATCTCATGAGCAATTCCGGCCGATAGTCGCCCCAGGCTGGCCATGCGGTCCTTGGCCCGGTACTCGATTTCACGCTTCTTCTCCTCGGTAAAATCGGCAAAGTTGTAGACGTAACCGACAGCCCCCTTCTCCGGAGTGGTCAAGAGCGATACGGAAACCTCCAATATCTTGCGCTCTCCTCTCTTGGGGGCGTAGTAAAAGATCTCCTGTCGGCGGCCCGGCTCACGGAAAGGCAAATGAGGGTCGATTCCCGGCAGGACCTCGCTCAAAGGTTTCCCTTCGAGCGATTCGGTCTCCAGGATCGTCTGGCCTGCAGGATTCGCCTGCGCTATCCTCCCCTCGAGATCGGTGGTGATCAAACCTTCCCTCATGCTATCGATGATATTAAGGTTCAGCGCTTGAAGGTTCGCTACCTGCCCTCTCTGATCCTTCAACTCGTCGCCTCTCTTGCGCAACATCTCAGCCAGGTAACTTCCCAGGTAGGCCACTCCAAAAAATCCGAAGAAACTGAAAAAGATCTTTACCTGCAGCGTCGTCAAATCCACATCGGAGGTTGAATGGGTTTCAAAGATCTGAAGGGCGGCATATCTCTCGCCCAGGATGGGATAGAGGCGGGGCAAGTAGGCGAGTTCGAGCAACAAGCCCATAGCAATAAAGCAGATGCTTGCCACCAATAGGGCTCCAGCCCGATGCAGCAGCGTGCTCCACATCAGGATCGCCACCGGATAGAGCGAATAATAGTTGCTGTCGAGATCACCCGTGAAATGAATAATGGATGTAATCAGGATGATGTCCAGAAAGATCTGCAAATAAGCCTGTAAAAGATAATCCTCGCTGAGTTGGTTATAGATCAGGTAAAAAAGACCCAGGACGTACCAAATCACAATCGCGATCCCGAGATGCGGAATCGTATCCTGGCTCGTGCTGGTGGGAACAATCTGGCGGAGGGTGTACTCGATGGCAAAGACGAAGGTGATGATCACAAAACGGATCTTGATCACCCAGGGGAGCCATTCTCTTAGTTCGCCGGTTAATCGCATCCTGCGGAGGGTTCAGGGGGCAAGGTTTGACTGGACCTTTCTATTCCAGGGCCGTGAGTGAGAAGTCCGACGGGACCCACCTGCTGCCGGCCCGTCGCTGCATTATAGGAGTGAGGTCGAAATAAAATCAAGCTCTGAGGCCCGTCCCGTCCCTGCAACGAGAATTCCATTCCGGGAAACATAGACAACAGAGAAAGAAAAAGGCGCCCGCAAAGGCAGGCGCCTCGTGAAAGCCAAACAGTTCTCTCGATCAGCCTGCGAGTTGTCCGATCAGGGCGAACAGGGGCAAGTAGAGAGAAACCACTACGCCTCCGACGATCACGCCCAGGAACAGGATGATGGCCGGCTCCAAAGCCGTCAACAGGTCGCCGACCGCGGCGTCCACTTCATCCTCATAAAAGTCTGCAATCTTCTGGAGCATCGTATCGAGCGCGCCGGTTTGCTCACCGACGCCGATCATCTGCGACACCATGTTCGGGAAAACTCCCGTCTCCCGCAAAGGATCCACGATTGTCCGCCCCTGCTCGACCGCGTGACGAACCTTCATGATGGCGGTTTCGATCACCGCGTTTCCGGACGTCCGTGCGGTGATGTTGAGAGCTTCGATAATCGGCACACCGCTGGTTATCAGAGTTCCCAGTGTCCGCGTAAATCGTGCGACCGCAATCTTCCGCATCAACTCACCGATCAGCGGCATATACAAGACGATCTTGTCAATCCGATAGCGCCCTTTCGGAGTTTGATAATACTGGCGGGTACCGTAAACAAAAAGGCCTCCTCCCAGCACAACGATCCAGCCGAAGCTGACCACCGCGTCGCTGGCACCGATCACGATTCGGGTCGGCAGCGGCAGGGCCACTTCCAAACCGGCGAACAGGTTTGCAAAAATCGGCACGACCTTCCACAGCAGCAAGGCGACCACACCTATGGCGATCAGGACGACCGAAACCGGGTACACCAGGGCAGACTTCACCGCGCGAGCCAGTTTTACCGCCTTCTCAATGTAGGTCGATAACCGCTGCAATATCCCATCCAGGATTCCACCTGTCTCACCGGCTTCTACCATGTTCGTGAAGAGATCGTCGAATACCTTCGGGTACTGCCTCATCGCATTGGCAAGGGTGGACCCACCTTCTACCGAAGAACGAATCCCGGTCAAAACCGTCTGGAAACCTTTATTCTCCTGTTGAGAAGCCAGAATTTCCAGGCACTGAACGAGCGGCAAACCCGCATCGATCATCACGGAAAACTGCCGAGTAAAAACCGCCAATTCCTTGGTGCTGACCTTTCCGCCGATACGGGGCTTGGGGATAGCCACCTCCCGCCCTTTCTCGACGATTCGGCTCGGTGTGACCTGCTCACGGCGGAGCATCGCATCCAGCGCTTCGCGGCTGGGGGCCGTTCGTGTGCCCGAAATCACGGCACCGGCTCTCGTAGTCCCTCGAAACTCAAACTGCGGCATTGGATTGATTCCTCCCTCGGCTCATTCTCTGTCTCCCTGCCCTTCTCGCGGCAGATCAGGTTGACGGCCGAAGTTAACGCCGAAGCGGCGTCGCGGTCCGAGGTGCCGGGGACTGTCCACGGACACCGCGGTTGATCATTTCCTGCAACTCCTCGGGAATCCCGGAACGCGCCAGCGCAGTTTCTAAGCTGATAGCTCGCTGGGCATAAAGGGTAGCCAGCGACTGATTGAAGGTCTGCATTCCGAACTTGTCCTGGCCGGACTGCATGGAAGAATAGATCTGGTGAATCTTGTCTTCGCGAATCAGGTTAC
>JAPUME010000054.1 GCA_027294185.1 Acidobacteriota bacterium
TATATCACCTCCCGCGAGACGGCCCCTGCGGTGGGCGAATCGCGCTCGAACGGCGCCATGCGGGCCGAAGGCTGGAACCGCATCCCCCTGATTCGCATGACCAACATCAGCCTGCTTCCCGGGACGTGGAAGTTTGATGACTTGATCGCCTCGACCGACGACGGCATCTACATGGAAACCAATCGAAGTTGGTCGATTGACGACAAGCGTTACAACTTTCAGTTCGGCACAGAGATCGCCTGGGAGATCAAGGGCGGCAAGAAGGGGCGAATGCTCAAGAACCCGAGCTACGGTGGCATCTCCACCGATTTCTGGAACGCCTGCGACGCCGTCTGTGACCAATCCTCGTGGGTTCTGTGGGGGACTCCCAACTGCGGCAAAGGACAGCCCATGCAGACCATGGGAACCGGACCCGGTGCCTCACCCGCGCGCTTCCGGAATATACAGGTAGGCGTTGTCTCCGGAGATTCGCAATAGCGGTTCTCCGTTTTTACCCGTGATGGCGGTGAATCGAAACTCGCCGATAGCCATCTAAGAATATAGTCGCAACTGAGAAATGGCTGCAACGGAGCGGAGTTACCTGAATGCTCGGAACTCTACAAAGGCCCACCCACGGGTTAGGGAAACGGGGAGGTAAGATTGCCCTCTTCGTTGGGGCTTGCCTTGCTCTGGCGCTGGTCCCGGCGAACATCAGGGCCGCCCCCGAGTCACGTCAGATCAAGGTCAAAATAGCCGGCCCCGGAAACTCCACCCAGGAAGTTTCAATGCGGGTCCATGAGGTGCCGGTCGATCCCCCGTCGGTCGAGGCGAATCAGGCAAGATTGAAAGGAAAGGACCTTGTGCTCGGCGTGGTGGTGGACGGGAAGGCCATGGCCTACCCGATTCGCTATCTGGCAATGCACGAGGTTGTGGACAGCGAGGTCGGCGGCTCCCCGCTGGCGCTTACCTGGTGACCGATCACGGGATCGGGCGTCGTGTACGCCCGCCAGTATGGAGATCGGAAGCTCACTTTCGATTTCAGCGAAACTTTATACCTGGACAATCTGCTCTTCGTCGATCGGGAAACAAACAGCGTCTGGTCGCAGTTGGAGGGCAGGGCAATCGCCGGTCCGCTGCGAGGGTTTTCCTTGAAAGTGGTGCCTTCCCTGCAAACCACCTGGCGACTCTGGCGCGAGCTCCATCCCGACACCCGTGTCATGGTGATCACAGGTGAGGAGGGAATGCCCTACTATTACCGCCGCCCCAAGGCTCGATTCGCGCCTGTTCCGGTCCACGATACGGCGCCCCTGGGGTTGGGTCTGGCCGTGGGCGGGCAAGCCATGTTTTTCCCCTTCGGGCAACTGAAGAAAGCCAAGCCTCCCTTTGAATTTTCCCTCGGCGGCAAGTTGATTACTCTGCATTTCCGTAAATCCGATATGACGGCGTGGGCCGAAGATGAAGAAGGGAATCTCCTGCCCGGCGTTCTCTCCTACCAAGAGGGATGGATGAGATTTAACCCTGACTCGACACTGTTTCACACGCGTATGCTCCCCCGCCAGGAAACCTTGATTTCTCCCAAATTCAACTCCGGATGAAAGAACCTCTATCCTCAAAGAATAGAATTTTTCCTGCCCATCGCGGGTTAGGGTTGCAGGTTTACCCCTTTTCACATATAAACTTTCGCCATGCTCTTCTTGTTCCCACAGGATAAGGCTTTCTGATGCCCTCCGAGACAGGCTCCAGTACCGTGCTTGAATTCGACCGGGTAAGCTTTCGAGTCCCCGATGGCCCTGCGCTCGTCTCTGAGTTGACGTTGTCGGTTTCCGAAGGCGAGAGCCTGATGCTGCTTGGCCGCAGCGGGTCGGGGAAGACGACTACGCTCAGGCTCATCAACCGTCTGCTCGACCCGAGTGAAGGAGAAGTGCGCGTCAAAGGGGTTGCGACGACCGCCTGGGATGTGATTCGTCTCCGGCGTAGCATCGGCTATGTGATTCAGGAGGTGGGACTGTTCCCGCACCTCGATGTGGAGCGAAACATCGGCATGATTCCCACCCTGGAGAAATGGGAGCGGGAGCGGGTGAGCGGGCGCGTAAGGGAACTGCTTGAACTGGTTGGGCTTGCTCCTGACGAGTTTGCATGCCGATTTCCGCATGAGCTTTCCGGAGGACAGCGGCAGCGGGTGGGCGTGGCGCGGGCGCTGGCCGCCGACCCGCCGATTCTCCTGCTGGACGAACCCTTTGGCGCGCTCGACCAGATTACCAGAATCGAAATGCAACAGCAGTTCCGGCAATTGCAGCAACGCCTGCGTAAGACGGTTGTCTTCGTGACCCACGACATTCGAGAAGCCTTCCTGCTCGGGTCCCGCATAGCACTGCTCGAGGGGGGGCGTCTGGTCGCAAACGGCACTCCTGAGGAGCTGAGAGGCTCCGAGCATCCTGAAGCGCGGATTTTCCTGAGTTCGCTGAATGCCTGAAGGAGCGACCTGAGGAGGAAAATTAGTCCCGTATGGAGCTGATTCGATTCTTTCTGGAGAGGCGGGGTGAGGTGCTTTCGCTCTCGCTCGAACATCTGGTTTTGGTCGTGGCTTCCACCCTGATGGCTGCCCTGATTGCCGTTCCTCTCGGCATCGTGGCGACACGCCGGGCGCGCCTGGGGCGATGGATCCTGGGCCTGGCGAACGTCGTGCAGACGATCCCCAGCCTTGCGCTGATCGGTTTCCTGATCCCGCTTCCAATTCTAGGCGGCATCGGCGCTCGCACGGCGATGGTGGTGCTTGTGTTTTACGCGCTGCTTCCGATCGTGCGTAATACCTATACGGGCATTACCGGCGTTGACCCGGCCATCCGGCAGGCCGCGCTGGGGATGGGACTTACCGACCGCCAGCTTCTCATGCGCGTCGAGCTGCCGCTGGCCCTGCCCGTCATCTTTGCCGGACTGCGCGTGGCGACGGTCGTGTCGGTGGGGGTGGCCACGATTGCCGCCTATATTGGGGCGGGTGGTTTGGGCAGCCTGATTTTCCGTGGCATCAATATGCTGGACAATCGGCTGATCCTTGCCGGAGCCATACCGGCGGCGCTGATGGCCCTGGGTGCGGATTGGGGTCTGGGCCGGGTGCAGCGCCGCCTGACGCCTGCGGGATTGCGAACGGAGAGAGGATCTTCATGAAGCGATGCCTTTGGATTGTTGCGGTCCTCGCGTCAACCTTTGCCTGCTCCGGCGAGCGGGAAGGCCTGGTCATCGGCTCGAAAAATTTCAGCGAACAGATCGTCCTGGCAGAGATCATGGCCCAGCAAATCGAACGCCGCACAGATATTACGGTCGAGAGGCGACTGAATTTGGGCGGAACGATCGTCTGCCACAGAGCGCTGGTAGCCGGACAGATCGATCTTTATCCCGAGTACACGGGAACCTCTTTCGTCGTCATATTGCGGGAGAAAGTGATCTCCGAGCCTCGCGTGGTTTATGAGCGCGTGAAGGCGGAATACGATGAGCGGTTCCAGGTCGCGGTGGGGCAGCCTTTCGGGTTTGAGAACACCTACGCGCTTCTGATTCGGGGTGAAGACGCGAAGCGGCTCGGAGCCACGACACTCTCCGATATCGTTCCGCACAGCGCCTCGTGGCAGGCCGGCGTCGGGCATGAGTTCATCGAGCGTGCCGACGGCTACTCGGGGTTGGTCGAGACCTACGGTCTTCGATTCGACACTCCCCCGCTTGCCATGGACTTGAACCTTGTCTACCGGGCGATTGAAGAGGGGAAAGTGGACCTGATTGTGGGGAACTCGACGGACGCGCGGATCGTGTCGCTGGATTTGGTTCAGTTGACCGACGACCGTGGGTACTTTCCTCCCTACGAGGCGGTGCCGATGGTGCGGAAGGAGACGCTGGCCCGCTATCCCGAGATTGCGCCGGCGCTGGCGGAGCTGGCGGGCACGATTACGACCGACGAGATGCGCCGTATGAACTACCAGGTGGATGTGGAACACCAGGACGCCGCGCAGGTTGCAAAAGAGTTTCTGGATGGGCTGGAAACAACTGAGGCGGCCGGGGCTGGTTCTAATTGCTAATTGATCGAGTAACAAGATCGGAATGAATTTGTTTCTTTCCTTCTTTTAAATTTTGTTAAGGAGTTAAACGATGAGCGACAATCGACGAAATTTTCTTACCCAGGGCGGCAAGTCGGCGCTGGCAGCCGGGCTCCTGGGGATGGGAGCGGGGGCGGCCTGCGCTGCTCCACCTCCCGAAGGAGCCAAGCCCACGAAGCAGGCGATCAGCGGCCCGGGAGAGATTCCCGGTCTCCCGTTCTCTCCTGCCATCCGTTTTGGCAATCTGCTTTTCGTTTCGGGACAGATGGCAATCGACCCGGAGACGCGAAAAGTGGTCGAAGGGGGAATCGGGGCTGAGACCCGTTATATTTTGGAGAACTTCAAGCGACTGCTCGAATCCGCCGATTCCTCTCTCGACCGGGTGCTCAAATGCACCGTGTTCCTGTCGAGCGCGGCGGATTTTCAGGGGATGAATGAAGTGTACCGGACGTTTTTTCCATCCGACCCTCCGGCGCGCTCGACGATTGCCGCGGGGGAACTGGTGGTTCCCGGTGGCCACGTGGAGATCGAATGCTTCGCCTACGTGGATTAAGGAAGGCGGTGTCATGGTTTGTGGTTTCGACGAGGGAAGGGCACTTCTCCCATTCGGAAGTGCCCCGCATTTGCAGGCCGTACCCTTGTGAACGTTTCAGTTTGCCGCGCTAAAGGGCGCTTCGAGCCGAAATT
>JAPUME010000055.1 GCA_027294185.1 Acidobacteriota bacterium
GTTGCACGGAGAGGGCAGGCTGGCTGAGATGCAAGGTTTCGGCGGCCCGGGTCAGGCTCCGGTGCCGGGCGACGGCCTGGAAGAGTTCCAACTGGTGAAGAGTCATAAGGGTTACTAAATGGATACTATAACATAAATATAGTTTTCCCTATTAGCACGAAGAGCTAACATACAGGTAGGGTGCTAGGCGGTGAGCTTTCGAAATGCCTTTCAGCGATTTCTGGATTGAAAATCCGGCTGCCTGGGGAGTTGCAGGGTTCCTTTTCTTTTGGGCCCTGGAGACATGGCTCCCCTTCGTACAGGACCGCAGGGAGAGAGTGGTCCATGCCGGGCGCAATGTCGCCCTGACGTTGATGAACGCCGCGTTGATTGCGCTGGTCTTCGTCGCTGCCATGGCCTGGATGGCAGGCTGGGCAGACTCGAACGGGATGGGGCTGCTGCATGCCTTTGGAGCCCCGGCGTGGGGAAAGTCCCTTTTGGCTTTGTTATTGATGGACGCCTGGATTTACGGGTGGCATCGGGTGAGCCACGTCGTGCCGATTCTCTGGCGGTTGCATCGGGTCCACCACACCGACCCCGCCGTGGACGTCTCCTCGGCAACGCGGTTTCACTCCGCGGAGATATTCATCTCCTCGGTTCTCCGTCTGGCGCTGATTCCCCTGCTGGGTCTCAGTTTCGGGCACCTGCTTCTCTACGACATGCTTCAACTACCGGTGACCCAATTCCACCACAGCAATCTGCGTTTACCGGAGAAGGTGGACCGCATCGTGCGCGCGCTCATCGTATCCCCGAATATGCACCGTGTACACCACTCCCGCCTGCAGGTGGAGACTGACTCCAATTTCTCCAGCATCTTTTCCGTATGGGACCGGCTGGCCGGTACCTTCCGCCTCCGCACTCATCCGGAAACCATCGAGTTCGGATTGGACGGGTTTGACGCCGCCGAACGTCAAACCGTTTGGGGAATGCTGGGGACTCCTTTCCTGGCTTCCTCTCGGGAATCTTCCCCTGCCCAGAAAAAAAGAAAGTTTTCCCCTTTGGCCTAACGTCGTGTAACTCAGGTAGGGGAACAATAGTCTCCGCGGGCTTGCCATGCGGAGCCCGCCGCGGCGGGCGAAGCATCTTGTCTGCACCGTGAACCTTCGAGCAGGTAGCGCGGAACCTGTTCCGGTGTGCCGGGACCCGGCTTCCTGGTTCCGCGTCTTTTGGGTTTGTGACCCTACGAATGCCGCAGAACCGGACTACGGGTTCTGCGCTACCCGGTCGTTTTCAACCGGGGGCCTACGAGAGCAAGATTCCTCGCTCAAGATGGCGGCGTTTCGAAAAGGAAAATAGTCATCCGCCTAATCAGAGGTTTCCCGCGACCAAAAGTCAGTAATCCGGCGGAGGTAGGATTCCGCTTCCCGTATACGGAAGAGTTTAGCCAGCAGAGGTATAAGGATAATTGCCGTTATACCCAGCGCCAGTAGTCCCAGCAAGCTGCCGCCAAGGCTGTTCCAGGGCAGGCGGGAATGGGCTGCCTGCAGGAGAAAGTGCCCCGTCAGGCCCATGACCGCCGACATAGCGGCCACCTTGGCGAAGAAGGTCACGGTGCCGGAGGCGGCCCGGTTGCCGATTCTGCGGGCGAGAATTGCGAAGAGAATGACCGCATAGGTAATCATCCCCACCGAGCTTGCCAGGGCCAGTCCCAGATGCTGGTAGCGTTCTGCAAGCCACGCATAGAGCGGAATACTTAGCAGCGTGACCCCGCTGCCTACCAGCATGGGTGTCCAGGTATCCTTTCGCGCATAGAATCCGCGCGCCAGGATTGCCTGCACGGCCCAGGCAAAGGTTCCGACCGAGAATAGGGCCAGCGCGGCAGCCGTGGCTTCGATATCCGTCGGCGTCAGGCGGGTGCCTGAGAACACCAGATACACCAGCGGCTTGCTGCCGACGCCCATCAGGACCGAGACGGGAAGGATCAGGAAAATCACAGCCCGAAGAGCGCCCGTGAGCATTCGGTTCATCTCCTCGCTTTTCCCCTCGGCGTAAAGCCGCGCCAGGAAGGGATAGGAAGCCACGCCCACGGCCTGCCCGATCAAGGCGATGGGGATGCCGCGCAAGGTCTTGGCGTAGCTGAGCCAGGTGATCGAGGCGGCGGCCAGGTAGGAGCCGTACCGCCGTATCAGCCAGTCATCCACGTAGACCAGCGAGAATCCCAGCATGATGGGAACGGTCAGGCGCAGGAAGCTGCGGAAACCTTCATGGCGCCAGTCGAGTCGAGGTTTGAAGCGTAACCCCACTCTCGCTGCTCCCCAGATTTGAAGCCCGAAATTCCCCACCAGCGCTCCCGCCAGAACTCCCACCGAAAAGCCGACGATTCCCATGTAAGGCGAGAGCAGGTATCCCCCCAGGATGATCCCCAGGTTGTAGACGAGTGGGGCAAGGGCGGGAATCAGGAATCGCCCCTTGGCGTACTGCACGGCCGTCAGAATGCCGCCCAGATAGAAGCAGATCTGTGCAGGAAGCATCAGCCGTGTCAGGGAGACGACCAGTTCCTTCTGGTCGGGGGGAAATCCGGGAGAGATGATTTCCACCATTTGAGGCGCGAATAGCTCTGCGAGCAACAAAAGGGCGACCAGAGTCAGGCCCAGTATCGTGATGACCGTGGAAAAGACTCTCCAACCCTCTTCCTCGCGTTTTTCGGCCAGGTATTTCGAGAAGATCGGAATGAAGGTGATACTCAGCGCGCCACCGGCAATGAGGTAGTTGAGAAAGTCGGGCAGGGTAAAGGCGGCATAATAGGCATCCGTTTCCGCGCTCGAGCCGAGGCGATAAGCCACGGTCCATTCCCGAACAAAGCCCAGGATGCGGCTTGCGAGCACGCTGGCCATGATGATTCCCGCTGCCCTGACGACGGTACGCGTGTGTGTCATTTGAGACATCGGCGGTTGTTTACCACGAATTTGCGAAAACGAGAAGCGCGAACCCCGGATGAAACGTAAGAATCACCCGAAATCAGCGGTTGAGGTCAGCCAGGGTCCGGGAGAGCTCAGAGAGACGGGTGATGCGGCGGCAGGGCGGGTCGGGGTAGGCCCCCCAGTGGTCGATGAGGATGCCGGTGAGACCCGCGCGCTCGGCTCCCAGCACGTCCACCGAATAGATATCACCGACGTAGGCCGTCTCTTCCGGCCGGACTCCTGCCCGCGCGCAGCCCGCCTCGAAGATCTCCCGCGCCGGTTTTTCTTTTCCGATCACCCCGGAATCCACGACGAAGCGAAAATAGTCCCGCAGGTTGTGACTTGCCAGATGCCGTTCGATGGTTCCGTTGGAATTCGAGATCACTCCCAATAGGTACCCCTCGCGGCGCAGACCCTCCAACACATCAAAGGTATCCGGCTCGATATGCGACCAGGTGGCGGGGTTGTTCATGTGGCGATCAATCTTTTCGGTTATTTCCCGCCGGCGATCGGCAGGGACCCTCAATTCATTCATGAGAACAGAGAAGTAGCATTCCCAGAACAGGCGGTTCGGATAGTCGGGGGTGCCGCCGTTTCGAAGCACCGGGATCACCACGCTGTCCAGTTTCCGGCGTCCCCCTCGTTCGGCCTCGACAACGGCAGAAGCGGTTGCCGGGATGTTTTCTTCCTCAAGCAGGCGAAGGATCGGGTCCACCTCGCAAAACATCAGGGTGTTGCCGACATCCAGAAATAGCGCACGAATCATGGTCTCTCCGCGGGAGGTGTATTTTCTGACTATTCCATTCTAGCCTTTTTCGGCATCGGTCTCAGGTTCCAGGTGGGCCGCCAGCCGCTCCACCTCGGCGACGATGCGCTCGCGCAGTTGGGAAAGACGACGCGCAGCATGGCGACCAAGAGGCCCGGTAAACCAAGCCGAAGCTTTTCTTGAGCGGCCCGCAATCTCCCCCCGCCACTCAAAAAAACGTAAAGTGAAATAGGTGAGTGGCCCCACCGTCACCGCGAACAGCGCCGTCGCCGTCCATCCGGCCCAATGCTCGATCAGGGCGCCCTCGGCGAGGTAGGCGAGGGGAAACAAAACGGAAGAATACACGATCTTGTAGGTGGCCGCATCTGCTCGGTTCAGTCCCGTCCGTTTCACCAGCAGGGCACATGCCCGGTAGGGGACCCAATTGATGAGCCACCCGAGCCCGGCCACCAGCATCCCGCCGACACCGATTACCGTCGAGCGCACGCCCCCGCGCCCCTCCCCGCGGTCAACCCCCTCCTCGATAGAGTATGCCGCCGACAGTCGCTCATAGCTTGCGAGCAGGCGGCGGAGGTTCTCGATCTCCTTCGGGTGGGACTTCCGCAGGCGGGTCAGTCCTCGCTCAAATTCTTTCAGTCGGGGAACCCGCTCGGCCCATCCGCCGGTGGCCTCTCCCGCGTAGAGGCGTTCGACGAGCAGCATCAGCTTGCGGTCGCGGAAAGTCTCCGCTTGAAACAGGTGGTGTTCGAGCGAGCGGCCGATCTCCCCGGTGAGGTCGCGGACCGCTTCGGCGGGGCTCGCTCCGTGGGTTCGCTCGAACGTCCGTGTGTCGATCGGCGCCGCCACCGACACCAGCACCGAGCTGCGGAAGACAGCCCCGTGCTCGTAGTTCAGACCCACCGGGACGATATTCGCCTTCACGCCTTTTTCGTGGGCCAGGAAAAATATTCGTGCCGGACCGGTTCGGAGCGGTGCCATCGTGGGCTGCGGCAGAGAGCGTCCCTCGGGAAAGATCACCAGGGAATCACCGCCCGCCAACGTCTCGACACAGGTGGCGAAAAAAACCGTGTAATCCACCTGCCCGGCGGCATCCATGCGGCGCGTGACCGGCACGGTGCGCAGGCGGCGCATGATCCAGCCGAGGATGGGAATGTCGAAGAGCGCAGCCTTGGCTACGAAGCGGATTCGACGCGAGGGCGCAAGAAACCAGATCAGGAGCGGGTCGATCAGAAGGTTCGGATGGTTCGGCGTGAAGATCACGGGACCGTGAGCGGGGAGGCGGTCGGGCCCCTCGATCACGATCTCGCGGAAAAAGATTTTCAGAATCGCGCGTCCGAGTTTCTCAAGCATCGGCATGGGTGCCGTTTCTCTGGTTTACTCCTGGCCGGCCGGAGGTGCGGGTTTCCTGACGCGCTGGAGGAGCACCAGACCCACCAGGAAAAAGGCGGCGACCGAAAGAATCGCCACCCTCTGGTTTCCTCCAAGAGCTCGGGAGATGCCGCCGAAGACCAGGGGCCCTACCACCGAAGACGATTTCCCGCACAAGGCATAAAAGCCGAACATCTCTCCTTCTTTTCCCTCGGGCACCAGAGACGCCATCAAAGCGCGGCTGGCCGATTGTACCGCGCCCAGCCCGGTGCCTGCGAGGAAGGCGATCACGAAGAAGGTCGACTTCTGATCCACAAAGTAAGCCGCCGTGACGATCACCGTCCACAAGACAAGCGTGAGGGTAATCACACGCTTCGGCCCCCAGATGTCGGTCGGCCTGGCCAGAGCCAGCGCTCCGACGAGCGCCGACATCTGCACGGTCAGGAATAGATAGATCAGCTCGCTCGGGGAGAATCCCAGAGTTGTAGCGGCATAGATGCCGGCGAAATAGATTGTCGTATTCACCCCGTCGATGTAAACGAAGAAGGCCAGGAGGAACCTGCGCAGGTTGGGTTGCCGTAACACATCGCTCAGGATGTGCCGGAATCCGGTGACGCCCTCGATCGCGGCCTGTGCCATCGTCCGGCGGCCTGGTGAGTCCGTGGGTAGAGCGAGAAACGCGGGCAGCGAGAAAAGGGCGAAGAATCCGGCGACGGCCAGCCAAATGAGCGTTAATTGTTCCCGCGCGACCAGCGGGAGCACCATCAGGAGTCCCGCCCCAGAGCCTGCATAGCCCACGCCGAAGCCGAGCCCGGAGATAAATCCCCGGCGGTCGGGCGGCGCAATATCAGGCAGGTAGGCGTTGTAGTAAACCAGAGCCCCCTCGAAGCCGATGTTGGCAAGGGTTGCCAGCAGGAAGCCCCACAAGATCATGCCCGGCTCGATGGTCGTAAACAGGGCGACACAGGCGATGGTCAAGTAGGTGTATGCGAACAGGAATTTCTTGCGGACTCCGGCGTTATCGGCTACCGAGCCGAGCAGGGGTGAGGTGACGGCGACCGCCATCATGGAAACGGAAATCACACGACCCCACCACAGGTCTCCCAGCCCCGCCTCATTGCCGACGATGGTTCCGGCGAAGTACACACCGAAGATCGTAGCCGTGATGACCGCCGGATAGACGGAATTGGCGAAGTCATAGAAGCACCAGGCGGCGATCGCTTTTCGGTTCATGGCACCTCATTCTGGAATGGCGCGGTGGTGTGGGTCATGGAAAAATGGAGAATAGGGGTCGAAGGTTGAAAATGCGAGCGGTCGGCTTGATTCACTTTGCGAGAGGTTTTACCAGGACCTCCTTGAAGTAAACCTCCGCGCCGGCGTGGTGATTCTGTAGCCCGATGTAGCCTGCCTCGCGACGCGGGCGACGTTGTGGCTCGAACCAGTTTTTTCGAGGCGGTATCGGGTCTCCCTCGCGAAAATCGTTCACCTTTTCGCCGTTTAACATCACCAGCGTCCGCGGCCCATCCAGAGTGATCTCGATCGTATTCCATTCGCCCGCGGGTTTTGAGGGCCTCGAGGTAGCCTTCGAGATGGAATAGATGGCACCGGTGGTGTGCCAGGGGTCGTTCGGCATGTTCGGGGGAGGTTGCTCCAATATCTGCACCTCGTAGCCGTTGTGCACGGCGAACCATTCGTCGGGCGGCGCATCGGAGATGCGGATGAAGACACCGGCATTGTCCTCCCGGTGAGTGGCCTTGTAGACAACCCGTAAGACGGAGTTCCCAATCTTTTCGCGCGTATACCAGAGCAGCCCCATCCCGCCGACGGTTTTGAGCATGCCGTCCTCGACAACAAAGCTGCCGGGGCCGACGTGCTCCCACCCGCTCAAATCCTTGCCGTTAAAAAGTGGCCGCCACCCTTCCTCAGCCCCCAGCCGGTAAGGCAGGAAGGCAAGTACGATTCCGAATAGGACCCAATCGAATTTCCTCTTCATGGGAGACTTCCTCCGAATTGGAAGGGAGACCCTTCCTCGTCCGTTTAGTGATGCAGGGCGGCTTTCCAGTATTCGACGCTGGCCTGCATTTCATCAAGGACCTGATTTTCATCGGCCTCGAAAGCGTGAATCACTTCGAGGACCGGTGCTATTGTAGGGGAAGGAGGAGCGACTTTCAATTCAGACGGCGATGGAAACCCGGAACCTGTCGGTAAGGATTGAATCTAATGGAGAAGGCCGAGCATATGGGAAGAAGAGAGGGAACGCCAAAGCCCTTGACGAAGGGGAGAGTGACATCTAGAGTGGAATCCTGGGCACAGAGAGATGATGAGAG
>JAPUME010000056.1 GCA_027294185.1 Acidobacteriota bacterium
GGCGATTTTACCCCGCCTTGCACTTGGACCTTCGATTCAGAAAACGGTAGTTGCCTCCGAAAATGATGGATTGCATGGACTTGCCAACTATCCCATGATTTCCTATAATACAATGTCGATTGATGTCGGGACGACGCGACGAATACTCCCAATGCAGACATCTGCTCATGGTGCCTTCGGAAGAGGGCGAGTGGAATTATTATCCCGAGGTAGCTAAGGTATGAGAAATATGACGATATTGGTTGCATTGTTCCTGTTCGCGGGGCCGTTGGCCGCCGCAGATCGGGCGGGCGACAGGAATATTTTGCGATGGGGCCGAGCTTTTCATCTCGCGCTGTTTCTATCACCCCAGGCCGCGGAAGGCGCCCAGACGGGGCCTCAATGGAAGACTCGTGAAGAGTATGATACCTACATGGTTTTTGCCCAGGAACAGGATGCAAACAAGAAGATCGGCCTGATCGATGCTTTTTTTGAAAAGTTCAAGGATACGGACTTCAAGGAAGCAATTCTGATCCAAAAGATGCAGGCCTATCAGGGGCTGAACGACGGCGCCGGAACGGCGAAGACCGCCCGTGAAGTGCTGGCCATCAACCCGAATCAGGTGGATGCTCTCTACATGCTGAGCGTCACTTTTCCCTACAGGTTCCAGCCGGACGATGCGGACGCAGAAAGCGCTCTTTCGCGAGCCCGAAGCGATGCCCGAACCGGCCTTTCGGCGCTCGAACAATTGCAAAAGCCCTCCAATATGTCCGATTCGCAGTTTGCCGATTTCGTCAAGCCTCGTCGGCTTGTCTTTAACAACACGGTCGGCTTTGCGGCGCTGCAACAGAAAGATTATCCGACGGCGATCACCTATCTCAAGGTGGTATCCGGGGAAACACCGAACGATGCCCTGGTGTTTTACCGGATAGGGCTGGCCTATCTCTATTCCGACCCGCCGGACCATGACAACAGCGTCTGGTATCTGGCGCGCGCCGTTTCCCTGGCCGGGGCGGGGAACAACTCCCTCAACGAGGACGAGATTCGCCAGTTCCTCACCCGGGCATATGTCAGCCGTTACAGGTCCGAAGGTGGATTGTCGGACATCATCACACAGGCGGCGGCTTCCCCTACTCCTCCGGTTGGATTCGCCGTTCCCACTCCGCCGGAAACCCCGGAAACCGCTACCCCGAGCGAAAAGGTCTTTCTGACGCTGGCTCACCCGCTTCGAGGGGGTGGAGCGACGGCGCAAAGGAGCTGGGACCAGGCAAAAGGGACTCGCCTTCCCATGGCCGGAAAAGTCGACAGCCTGGTGAGGGGAGATGGAGCGGGAATTTACAACGTCCGAATCGACCTGGTTTCCGATTCCCCGAGCTCCGAGGACGGTGTCTATGACGTTGTTCTTCGCGTCTCAGGCCAGGCGAAGGTCTCCAACCTGGCAAAGGGAGATATCATACGGTTCGAAGGGGATCTGGATGGCTACGAAGTGACTCCGAATTTCTTCTTCACTCTAGCGAACGCCAGGATCAATCCCGAGGACCTGCCGGCTTTTGCTCCGGGACAGGGGCCGAAGCCGCCCCCGACTCGCCGCAGCCGAATCCGCCAGTAATAAAGCCTACAGACTTGCGAGCGCCCGATTTGGCCCCTGAGGGGTCTGAGTCGGGCGTTGCTGTCTTCAGGCTTGTTTATGAGATGGGTCCGAGAGAGATTCAGCGCTTGCGGCGCTTCTTGGGTTTGTGGTCCAAGCCGTGTTCGAGGATTTTGCGGCTCAAAGTATTGCGGTGAATTCCGAGAAGCCGGGCTGCTTTCGTTTGATTTCCGTTGTGAGCTTCCAGGGCTTTCTTGACAAACCTTTTCTCGAATTCACCTATGGCATCCTCAAATTTTATCCCACCCTCGATCATTTGACTCACAAGGGATTCCAGTTCTTCTTTCACGTTAAGACTCCGGCTGTAGAAACAGGATAAAACTTATCGCAGGCGTATGCGCCCTATTCCGATTCGACCAGGGCGCGGCGAAATTTCTGATACCCGTCCCGAAATTGGGTTTTCAACTCCTGTGGCATGACCAGAACCACAGCGCGTGCACCCACGATAAAGTAGGGCGCCAGCAGGGATTTTGCCGTTACGGAACTCTTGATATCGAAGGCGGTCAAAACCAGCAGGATAACCGATCCGATCAGCAGCCCCCGGAGAACCCCGAAAGTTCCCCCCAGGAAGCGATCAAACCAGTTGAGACCTGCAACCTTGACCAGTCTGCGTAACAATGTAGAGGCGACGATCCCCACCCCCAGAACGATGAAAAACAGCGCCAGAAACCCGATTCCGCGCGCGACTTGAGGGTCCCGGGCCAGATCCTCAAAAAAGCCACCGGCCCAACGGTAGCCCAATCCAGCTACGACTAGCGCGCCGACGACCGATACCATGGAGACGATTTCGCGGATAAATCCTCTCCAGACGCTGATCGCTACCGAGACGGCAAAGACCGTCAGCAGGAGAAAGTCAAGCCAGGTCACGTCCAACACCCTGAGTCGAGGCCCGCACTTTGACCGGCATCAACACCTGCCGGCGCTAACTTGTCAGCAGGCGCAAAGCCTCCTGGTACTTTTCCGCTGTCTGCTCAACGATTTCGCGCGGCAGCTTCGGCGGAGGCGGTTGCTTATTCCAATGGATGGATTCCAGGTAATCCCGAACGAATTGCTTGTCGAATGAGGGCTGTGATTTTCCCGGCTTGTACTCCTTTTTCGGCCAGAAGCGCGAAGAGTCCGGAGTTAAAACCTCATCAATCAGTATCAATTCATCACCGGCCCAGCCGAATTCAAACTTGGTGTCAGCCAGAATGATGCCTCGCCCCTCGGCATAATCTCTGCCTCTGTTGTAGAGAGCGAGGGTGAGCTCGCGGAGCCTGCTGGCCGTTTCTTCGCCCACCCGCCGGGCAGCTTCCTCATAGGGTATGTTTTCGTCGTGCCCGGTTTCCGCCTTGGTGGCCGGGGTGAAGATCGGCTCTGAGAGCCGGTCGGACTGGCGCAGCCCCTCGGGAAGAGGAATACCGCAAACCGTGCCCTTGGACTGGTACTCCTTCCATCCGGAACCCGCCAGGTACCCCCGCGCAACACATTCAATCGGAATCGCCTTGGTTTGCCGCACCAGCATCGACCGGCCTTCGAGCTGGTCGCGGAAGGGATGAAGCACCCTGGGATATTCGTCCACATTCGCTGTCATAAAATGATTCGGGGCGATGTCGGCCAAATCCTGAAGCCAGAAGCGGGATAGCTGGGTTAGAACGTATCCCTTGCCCGGAATCCCTTCCGGCAGAATTACGTCGAACGCAGAAATACGGTCGGTAGCAATAATGAGAAGACCGGCTTCGAGTTTGTAGAGGTCGCGGACCTTTCCGCGCGAAAAGAGTTCGACGCCCGGCAGGCGGCTCTGCGTAAGAACCTGGGAGTGTGTTGATAGTTTCACGATTCTTGTGCGGCGCTATACATTTTAAGGAATGAGGCGCGACTGTCAATTACAAAATACAGCATTCAGAAAAAATATACGGACGCGGATTCTAGCTGGTCTCAGGCGAGGAAAAATGAAGAAAATCAGTTGACAAAAGCGGAATAAGAAGCCCTACACGGATCGGCTTGTCACTTCGGCGGGTTTTGCCATTGTTTCTGGAACAGCGGATTCCGGCAATATGCGGTCCAGGTGGACCGAGGTCAGCCGCGACACACCCGGCTCTTCCATCGTGACCCCGTAGAGAACTTCTGCGGTTTCCATGGTTTTCTTATTGTGCGTGATCAGTATGAACTGTGTCCGTGAACTCAATTGGCGAATGAGGCGGGTGAAGCGGCCAACGTTCGTTTCATCCAGTGGCGCGTCGACTTCGTCCAGCAGGCAGAAAGGACTTGGGCGATACCGGAAGATGGCGATCAGCAGGGCGAGAGCCGTCAACGCCTTCTCGCCGCCTGAGAGCAGGAGAACGTTTTGTAGACGTTTCCCAGGAGGCTGCGCCACCACGTCCAATCCCCCGTCGACGTCATCCTCCGTGCTCAGGCGCATTTCGCCCAATCCTCCTCCAAACAAGATCTTGAAGGTTTCGGAAAAGTAACGGTTGATGGCCTCGAAGGCTTCCTGGAACTTCTGGCGGGAAGTTTGGTCAAGCTCTCGGATGGCCGAAGCGGTGTCCTCGATGGAGGATTTCAGATCTCCCTCTTGCGAAGTAAGGAAAGTCTGTCGCTCGTCTGCTTCCTGGAGTTCCTCCAGAGCCACCATATTAACCGCGCCGAACTCTTCCAGCTTGCCCTTCATTTGACGATACTCTTCCTCGGCCGCCCTCAACTCTTCTCCTTCCAGGAGCGTCTCCAGGCTTTCCCGGAGTTCAACAGGTGAAGCGCCGAATTCTTCCTGGCAGGCCTTCAAGGGATGAACGCCTTCAGACTCAACCCGGGCTAAACGCACCTCCAATTGCGACCGCTGCTCTCGGAGAGCCTCCAAT
>JAPUME010000057.1 GCA_027294185.1 Acidobacteriota bacterium
CCCCGGAGTCCAGGAGTACAGCCAGACCGCAGCCGACGGCATTGAGCGATGGAGCGCCTTCCTGGTGCTGCCGCCGCCCGACCCGGAAAATCTCCTGGACGGGGCGTATTTCGCTTACCCCGCGGCGGCGCCTCCCGGGGCCACAGTTGAGGTCCTTCTGCATCGGGATATGACGCCGGTCAAGAATGTTCCGGTCCAGGTCAATGTTGGCGGTGAGGTCGAAGAGATACGCACGGATGAGTTCGGCAGAATCAAGGTAAAGATGCCCGCGAGCGGCGCTGTCCAACTCAGCCTGAATCAGCCTCCGCTTCCCGGTCACGTTGCCTATCCAACGGCCACGATCACAGTGGACCCCACCATGAATCCATCCAAGGTAAAGTTGTCAGAGGTGGTCCAGGCCGGAAATATGGCCACCGTACCGCGAAACCTCGCCAGCGCAACTCTTGGCGGCCGGGAGTTGCCCGTTGCACGAACCGTTACCGCTTCCGGGCGGACGCTTTCGACCTTCCTGGGTCCGAACGACCTGCCTGAGGGGACCGGCGAACTTGAAATGGTGGATTCTAAGGGAAAACGGACGACACAGAAGCTGGCATTCTACGAGGTACTGGGCGGGCGACTCGACCAGAGGGCGCTCATGGGCGGAACTGTCACCCAGGGCATGTTTATGGTCTGCCTCCGCGACCCCACCCTTCGCAGGGTCCGTGCGCGAATCGTGGCCATCGGCCCGGTGCGCTTCCGGGGCAGGGGAGCCAGCGGCAAGACTTTCCAGCAGACTTTTCGGGTCCAATCGGGAAGCCTGCTGGAGATTCCTTTCGGCCTGCAGGCGGAAAAGACGGGAACGATGGCCGCCATCCCGTTCTTATTGAATCTGACCATGCAGCGCCAGTAGCGGATTCCCCCGCTTCCAGCAGAGGAAGGCGCAGGAGGGTCTACTTGGTCTTCATCGCATAGACGCCGTCCCAGGCGGGGTCAGGCTCTTCCTCCATGTACTTTCGGCAGCGTTCGGCGAACAGGCGGGAGGGCCCGTCGTCGGGATATTTTTCCAGAACACTCCGAAACGCATCCAGGGCAAAAGACCAATGGCGGCTGCGGTAAGCCTCCAGGCCCGCTTCAAAGAGGGTAAGAAGATCTTTCCAGCGGTCTTCCTCGCCGCCCCCACCCAGCACTTCGTAGATGCGGACCGGCTCATTGCGTCCCTGCACACGAATCCAATCGAGAGGGCGGAAGACAAGGGGCCGGAACGACCGCCGAAGAAAGGCCAGGGTCCTTGCCAGTTTCTTGTCCCGGCTCGCCCACTTCTCCACCTGTGCCGCCACTTGATGAATCCCCGCCTCCCCCTTAACGCCGAAGCGCTCAGCCAGAATAGGCCGCGGCGCCAGCCTCTGGCGTGAGCAGATATAGAGCGCGACCTGGCGGGCCCGGTCGGCGCTCTCGGAACTCCTCAGCTCCTGGGCGGAAACGCCGAACTCGCGGCAGATACTCTTTTCGAGAATCCCCACCGCGTCCGATGCCTGCCGGTAGGTAGCCTCGCTTACAAGAATGCGCGTGGAGTATTCCTTGTTGACCCCTTCGAGGCGCGAAGCAAGATTGACCGGGTCACCAAGGACGGTGTAGTTGAAACGCTTCTTCGACCCCATATTGCCGACCACGACCCGGCCTGTGCTCAATCCCACGCCGACATCCACGTTCCCCTTTCCCTCCGTGTTCCACCGCGGGCGAAGCTGGTCCACCCGCCGGCTCATGTCGAGCGCCGCGGCACAGGCGCGCAGCATGTGGTCCGGCTGTTCATAGGGCGCGCCCCAGAAAGCCATGATGGCGTCGCCCTCGAATTTATCGAGCGTTCCCCAGTGGTGAAAGATGATCTCCGTCATTTCGTCGGTGTAGGAGTTGAGGAAACGGGTCAGCTCGAGCGGAGACAGCCGCTCCGTCAGGGCCGTGAAGCCTCGGATATCGCTGAACATTATGGTCAGCTCTCGCTCCTCGCCACCCAGCTTCAGCCGCTCAGGGTCTTTCATCAGTTCCCTCACCACCGCCGGGGGAACGAACTGGCCGAAGGCGTGGTAGGTTTGCCGTTTCTGCTTCTCTTCGATCAGAACCCGGTAGGCCGTCACAGAGGCGAAGTTCATCACCAGCGTCGATGCCGGAACCACATAATTCAGCCAAACCTGATAATGAGCCAGGGCCCAGTAGGAAAAGAGAGAAAATACCGCCATCATCCCGATCGTGATCGGAGCGGTCCAAGACGGCGGAACCCAGGCCAGCACCCAGCCCACGCCCAGACCGAGAAGCAACAGGATTCCCAGGTCGATCAGCATCTCGCGCTCACCGCGATGGATGAAGCGTCCCGACAGGAGCGTATCGATCAGGTTCGCATGAATCTCAACCCCGGAATGGTAGCTTTCGGCGAAGGGGGTGGGATGCAGGTCCGCGATGCCGAGAGCTGTCGCGCCGATGAGAACGATTCTGTTCCGGAAAGTTCCCGTCGCAAAATTCCCCTCCGCAACATCGGCCATCGAAAAATGAGGGTAGGTGAACGGGCCACCCTGGTAGTGGATGAGCAATTGCCCCGCCGCATCGGTGGGCACGCGGTGCTCACCCAGGAAGACGGCTTCCACGCCCGCTTTATTGCTGAAGAGCACCATTTCATGCTCGGGCACATCCAGATAGCGCCGCGCCACCTGAATGTCGAGCGAGGGATAGAAATTCGCCTGGGCGGACCCATCCCCTCGCCAGCCTTCCCGGTACATCATGGCCAGTGGCGCGCGGCGAAAGATCCCGTCGGCATCGGCCTCAAAATTGAAGTAACCCGTGCTGAAGTCCACCGCATCGGTAAACTTAAGCAGATTCGTCTCGGCCAGGTAGCCTTCCCTGCCCGGAAATATCTCCTCAAGCGGCGGGGCGGCGCTTTCTCCCTCTTCCTTTGCGGTTCGCAGGGAGTAAGAGCTGAAGGCCAGGTAGCTGTCGGCCTCCTGCTGGCCCTTTTCATCCAGGATGCGAACACTTTCCCTGTCGGGGAAGAAAAAGTATCCGAGCACGGCGTTGCCTGCACGACGAAGGGCATCGGCGAACCGCCCGTCGGCGTCGGCCTCACGTTCCATCTCCTCAAGCTTTTCGACGTAGGCGGAATCCCTCTGCCGGGCCGGGGTCCGACCCAGGTATTCGCGCTTGGCCTCGAGCACCAACTCCAGCCCCGACTTGTCGTCGGGCCGGGGGAAGTTGAGGTCGAAGGCGATCACCTTGGCGCCGTCCGCCTTGAGGCGGTCGAGCAGCGGGACGAAGCGCCGACGGGAAAAAGGCCAGCTCCCGAAGCGCTCAAGCGTCTCCTGATCGATGGCGACGATGGCAATGTTCGCAGACGGCTCCGAGGTGCCGCGAAGCCGAAACCTTGTGTCATAGCTCTTCAGCTCGATGCTGTGAATGAACTTCAGGACCGCCCAGTCCCGCTCGGCCACGTAGGTGAGCACGTAGAGAGTCACCCCAAGGAAGGTGATGGTCAGACTGATCAACAGGCTGAACTTGTGTCGAACCACACTCTCACCGAGTTTTTTGAGCCACCTCATGACGCTGCCCACAACATATCAACTCAATACTGAAAGCCATTTTTCAAGTCGATTCAAACTGGAACGATTCTAGGCGGGAGGAAGGAACGAATCAAGCACAGAGCGGAAAGAGTGTCAGTTCTGCCCGGCGGCGGAAGGCGACAAGGTCGGATGAGAAGAGCTTCATTCACTGGATGTAGCCCAGCGAGCGAAGCGTGCGAAGCTGCTCGGGGGTCAGCGGCGAGTCTTCGGAGCGAGTGAAGTGCTCGGCCAGGGATTGGTGCGCCTCAAATTGTGCTTCCAGGAATTCGGTGTACTTCTTCACCAGATCGGGCCGCTCTTCGTGCAGGCTTTTGAGGCAGTAGGGGTCGTTCCAGAGGTCGTAGAGGAGCAGCGGGACGGGGCGGCGTTCGGTGCGCCGCTCATCGTTTTCCGGGTCCTGGATGATCTCGCCGGTTCTCCAGTTCTCCCAAAGCCCGCGGCCATCTTCTACGCCAAGAGACGCCCAAGTCTGCCTGCACACACCAATCTCCCAAAAGAAGTGCTCTGACACGGGTTTCACGGGCCCCTACCCTCCTGATATCCTCGACGAGCCTGACCAACCGCGCTCAGCCCCCATGCAAGCCGAGAATTTTTCGACCCGATACGCTTACGAGGAGCTATGATTTTCCCTATCCCTCTCAACGCTCCTTGAAAACGAGATAGTAGAAATCCGGGATCAGCGGGAGCTCCTTCTCGAGGACGAAGCCGGCGTCGAGGATTTCGTCGGTGATCGTACCTTTCCCCGCGCGCCTGTGCTCGAGAGTGCGCTCGCTCGACACCCCCTTGATACGCTCTTGGTCGATAACGACGAATCGGCCTTCGGGCCTCAGAGCCGCCTTGATGGATTCGAGCATATCCACCGGGTACTCGAAGTGATGGTAGGTACGTATGGTCACGATGACGTCGGCCGAATCCATGGAAAGATTCGTCGTTCGGTGCTCTCCGAGCACCGGCGCTATATTGGCGTGCCCTTCCTTCTCGGCCTCTTTCATTATGTAGTCGAGGCTCTCCTGGGAGATCTCCACGGCGTAAACC
>JAPUME010000058.1 GCA_027294185.1 Acidobacteriota bacterium
TATCTGCAAGCCGCCGACACCTTCATAGGTGCTGTAGACATTCTGGTCGCCCGAGGGATAGTCGAACTCCTGGGCCCGCGAATTGACGACGCAGTAGTCGTTCCCCAACTCGCCGTAGTAGATCTCAGGGCGTGTTACCTGGACGTTGGTGGTGGAGATGGGGGGAATGTTCTTGATGAGGAGGTTCGGCAGCCCCTCGCGGGTCGTTTCGTTGACCGGGCCCAAGCAGAGACCGTAGCCGTGGGTGTAATTCAAATGCTGGTTGATCCAGACCTGGCTGGGAAGGTTGTCATAGGAGAGCTCCCGAGGAGAAAGAGAAACCTGCCGGTAGGTTCCGTCGAGCCAGTAGCGGTCGTTGTCAACGTCCTCGAAGTCGTAGTAAGTCCGAATCTCCTGAAGCTGCGCAAAAGTGGTCAGCAGCGGCTCGTGATCCCAGAGGCGGATGTTGCGGATGGTTCCTTCATTGCGGCGAATGTCGTCGAGCGTGAGGTCTTCGGAGGCGGGGAATTGGCGCTGCTCGAAGCGGTCGAGGCCGTACCCCATGAGCGTAAACTTGATATTGCGCTCGATGTAGGGAGTCTCTTTCTCGATTTCGTTTGGCGCGACGCTGAATCTTTGCACGATTTCCGGATAGGCCTTGCCGCCCAGAAGGCCGACGATCGCCAATCCCACGACACCCAGGATGGGGTAACGCAGCGATCCCTGGGCGATGGCCACCAGGCAGCAGAGCGCCGTCAGGATCGAGACCCCAAGCAGAGCCCACAACGCCGGCATGCTGGCATGGACGTCCGTGTAGCTGGCCCCGAAGACCACCCCGCGCGGGGAGTAGAGCAGGTCGTACATGGAAATGCGGAAGCTGAAGGCTACCACCCCGAAGAAAGCCGCCGCCAGAACCATCAGATGGGTCCTGGCCGCCGGAGCCACTTTCGGACCCTTGGGTGTTGCCGAGACGCCGCCTTCCAGCAGATAAAAGAACGTCACCGCCAGCGCCGTCAGAATCAGCGTGGCCAGGGAGAGATTAAACAGGAAGCGGATGAAGGGCAGCTCGAAAAGGTAAAAGCCCAGGTCCAGGCTCAGCAAGGGATCGAGTTCGTTAAACGGTTCCGAGTGGAGGTAGAGGAGATAGTCCGTCCAGTGGGTCGCGGCCCAGTTGCCGATTACATAGGCGACAATCACCAGGCCAACCCAGACCAGCTTCTTGATCAGCTTTCCCATTCGGTCGAGCGTGGCGAATTCCAGCGAATCCTTCGGGATGCGGAAGCCTTGTTTCCTGGACACCAGCCGCGCCAGGAAAAGATTTGCCCCCGCGAAAAGGAAGAACCCCATCGAGGCCAGACTGGTGAGTCCGATTTTCGTTGTGAGAATCGTTTTGTAGATAACCCCGAAACCCTGCTCCTTGAACCAGATCCAATCGACGATCAGATCGATGCCGCGCCCGAATAGCGGCAGGAGGATAAGAAGCAGGAAGAAGCCGATCAGCAGGAGGCGTGTCCGTCGATCCACACGAAACTCGGGTTTTGGGGGAACGGAATTCGTTGTTGCCATTTGTATACCTAATCTTTATGCGAGGAACCGCGCGAAGTCAAAGGTTTCCGGAAAAACTTCCCGCTCAAACGGGCTCAAAGCCGCCTTTCGGTGAGCGCCTGCCGGTAACGCGTCATGTGGTCTTGAAAGGTTTGGTTGCCCGGCTCCAACTGAAGAGCCCTTTGCTGGGTTTCAATGGCTTCCCGATGGCGTCCGTTGACGTAGAGGGCTTCGGCCAGAGTGTCGATCAGGGTGGCCTCCTGCCAGCGAGTCAGCTCGACGGCGAGAGTGGCGTGCTCCAGGGCCGCCTGGGGGCGGCGAAAGTCGGGGTCTTCTGCGGTCGCATAAAGCCAGGCCAGGTTGTTGTGGGCGAGGGCGTCATTTTCGTTCAGGATGAGGGCTCGCCGGTATTGCTCGATGGCTTCTTCATGGAGCTTGATCTGAAAGCCGATGTCGGCGAAGAAGCGGCGGACGTCTCCCTTTTCGGCCTCCTGGCCGGCCAGGATTCTGTACTGGCGTTCCGCGCTGTCGGAGTCACCGCGCTTTCGATGAACCGCAGCCAACGCTACCCGGGCAAATAACGAGTCGGGGTTGGTTTCGAGCGCGCCGTCGAGCAATTCCTGGGCTTCGTCGAGTTGGCCGAGACCCAGGTGGGCGACGGCCTGCTGCACCCGGATCCGTTCATCGTGCGGCTGCTTCTGGGCCAGCGGCTCCAGTTCCTCGAGCGCCTTGTCAAACTGTCCCCGCCCCAAAAGCGTGTCGGCCCGTTCCAGGACTTCCCCGGAGTGGCGGATCCCGAGGAAGTGGCGAACCTCGCCGGATACCCCCAGCGCGACAATAAGAAGAGGAATAAGAACGATTCCCTGGGAAGGCTCCTCGGCGAGGGGCCCTCCGGTCGGCTCGCCCGCAGCAGGTGGTTGAACCCAGTAGGCAACCAGAGCGCCGCCGATGAGTCCCCCCAGGTGCCCCCAGTTGTCCACCATGGGAAGCATCCAGCCCAGGAAAAGGTTGATGAGAATGAAAGGCAGGATGCCGCGGCCAAAGGCCCGGCGCAACCCCAAGGGAACGGATTGGGGGTGGCGCAGGCCGACAACCAGCAGGCCTCCGGCGATCCCGAAAATCGATCCTGAGGCGCCGGCGGAGACGTGCGGGGCGATGGTCATGCTCAAGGCGCTGCTCGCCACGCCTGCCCCGACGTAGAGCAGCATGTAGCGGCCGTAGCCATATACACGTTCAAGAATCCGGCCCAGCAGGTAGAGCGCGAAACTGTTTACCAGCAGGTGCAGTAGGCCGATGTGCAGGAACATCGGCATCACCAGCCGGAAGTACTCTCCCTGCTCCAGATATGGCCCGTAGGCGGCGCCGAAGGAAAGGAGCAGGCGCTGGAAGAACGCTGCCTGCTCGGGGCTTTGCACCATCCCGGTGAGCCACAACCTCAGGCCCTGCCAGGTGTCGGGACTCTCCAGAGCCGCAAGAACGGACGTCAAAATAAAGACCGCAGTGTTGGCTGCCAGCAGAATGTAGGTCGCTCTAATGGGGAATACACGCGGGCGGAAAAGCGGCTCCGATTCCAGGGGGCGATACTCCGGTGTTGGGGCGAGTTCGGTCATGAAAAGGCAACGACCGGCCGTGCGGCCCGGGTGAACATTTTTGCCGTGTTGTCCCCGGGTTCGGATGAATCCCGGGGCAGAAGCGTGCGACGTACCTCCCGCCTCCGTTGAGGGTCAAATTCGATGGTGACACGCACAGTTGCCGGGACCGGCTTGAAGTCGAGAAAAAAGCGGCGGAACTTCCAACGGCGGGCAGCTTCTCTGGCAGGTTCCACTAAGCTTCGATGGCCGGAAATGATCTCCACAGCACAGATTCGACCCTCGGCGTCGACCCGAAGCTCCAACTCCACCGCAAGAGGAATCCCCTGCCGGGGCGCCGAAGGCGGGTAGGCAGGCTCAACCACCTC
>JAPUME010000059.1 GCA_027294185.1 Acidobacteriota bacterium
CTGAGCTCTCTTTTGCTCATAGCTGACTTGAGCGTGGGCGACGCCAGGGAGGTCTCGGAGAGCACTTTCGATCCCAGCCGCGCAGGCTTCGCAGGTCATGCCTTCGATTTCCAGCTCTGCGGCAGCGAGAGAGGAAGAGGCATGGGCAGGAGTGGAGGTTTCTGCCGCACGGAATTTCCCGTAATAGTTGGGGAAAAGGGCCAGCAGAAGAACAACGGCCGTTACCACCCATAAGCTCGGTTTGGCCCAACGGCTAAGTCGAGGTGTTTCGCATACCTTGCCTTCGCAGACTTCTTGCTCCTTGGGTTTCCGATAGACGAAGTAAAAACCGAAAGCAAGAAATATGCCTGTGAGCGTCAAAAAGTAAGGCCGCAGAGGCTCGAATTTTACCCCCAGGGCCACCGACGTAACTCCCAGGCCGGCGAACGCGATGGGACCGATACAGCACAGGGAAGCAAATAGGGCTGCAAGAATCGAGCCGGTAAAAGCTGTTTTGGTGTTCACTCGGTTATCCTCCTACAGGTTCTTTACAACCTGTCCCAGAGCGCCCTTCAGGTGGCGAAGCGCTTTCTCTCCCTGACCGACCCGGATGCATTCGGCCACACAGGTCTCCATGTGGTTTTCGAGCAGGCGACCCGTAGTTTGGTTCAGGGCCGAGCGAACCGCTGAGAGTTGAACCAGCAGTTTTTCGCACGACTCGTGCTCGGTAAGCATGCGTTTGATTCCGCGCACATGCCCCTCGATTCGGCTCAGTCGGTGCTGCAAATCCGTTTCCACCTCCGGGTCAAGGTAGATATCTTTCAGTACGGCAAGTGATTTCCCCATGTCTCCTCCGAAGGCATCATTGTGTAGATCGTTTTTTTCGGGAAGATCGACATCGCCTTACATCCCCCCCTGGGGGATAGGATGCGGCATGGGGCATCCTGGTTGCAACGCAAATTTCCAGAAACAACATCCATTGAGAAATTCGGAAGTCGCGGCGCCTTGCCGGCTGCTGATGGAAGGAAGGGTGGCGGAGTGGTCAAAATCTGAGGTAGGATAGGAATTCTCCTCACGAAGGGGCTATCGCCTTTTGGGCCGACAGGGTAAAGTAGAATCATACTAATCTAAGGTCAAAGTCGAGGGTACTACCGATGTCGGTTCTGATGCAGTGGATTCACCTGGTTGCCGCGGTAGTGGGAATCGGCGGTCTGGGGTTTATCCACATGATTCTGATCCCGGCCAGCCGCGACCTGGAGCCCGCGCAGCGGGACCTTCTCTTTAAGAGGGTTTCGCGCAAGTTTCAGTATGTAATTTGGAGTGTCGTTTTGATGTTGATCACCTCCGGTCTTTACAGCATTCATGCGCACGCCTGGGAGCGCCCCTGGGGCGTCTACTGGAAATGGCTGATCGTAAAGATCGTTTTGGCCCTGTGCGTCTTTTTCATCTCGTTGGGTTTGAATCTTCCCCTGGCCCTATTTGACTGGCTCCGCCAGAAGCGGCAGATGTGGCTTTCCATCTCCTTCACCCTGGCCATGATCGTGATTCTGATCTCGGCCTATCTACGGCGGGGAGGGTAAGACAATGGCGGAGGCGGTGCGAGGCCCGCTCGCTGATTACCACCGATCTCAGGGTGCGACTCTCGCTGAATATCACGGGGCCGTGGTCCCTGCCCGATTTTCCGACCCCGTGGCGGAGCATCGGGCGGTCCGGAAAGCTTCCGGCATTCTGGACTTTTCTTTTCGGGCAAAACTCGCCCTAAGCGGCGAAGATCGCGTTCGTTTCCTGAACGGAATGGTGACGAACGACGTGAAGGGTCTCCAGCCGGGGCAGGGAATCTACGCCTTGCTTCTGAACGTGCAGGGACAAATCCTGGCCGACTTGAAAATTTACGCGGCGCAGGACCAGTTCCTGATCGATGTGGACTATGACCTTCTTGAAAAAGTTCAACTATTCCTCGACCGCTATATCATCGCCGACCAGGTGGAGCTCGAGCCGGTGGAGCTGGCCGCCGTTTCCTTTCAAGGGCCGCGTGCCCGGCCCCTGCTCGAAAAGACGCTCCACATCGACCTGCCGGAAATGAACCCCTTCGACCACTTCACCTCGAATTATGCCGGGTTTCCCGTTCGCGTGGTGCGAAACCAGACCAGCGGCGAGGAGGGTTACGAAGTCTGGATCTCAGCGAAGGGAATGTTGGGTCTGTGGGGAGGAGCCTGCGGGCAGGCTCCGACCTACGATATGTTGCCCATCGGTTCAGAGGCCCTGGAAACTCTTCGCATCGAGGCCGGCATTCCCACCTATGGTGACGATCTCTACGAAGATACCCTGGCGCTCGAAGCCGGCCTGCTGAATGCCCTGAACTTCACCAAGGGTTGCTATCTCGGCCAGGAGATTGTGGAGCGCGCCCGCAGCCGGGGCCGTGTAAACTGGACGCTGGCGGGATTGTTGATCGACGGTTCTCAGCCACCTGCAGTGGGGGAAAAACTGGTGCAGGGGGAAAAAGAAGTCGGTGAGATCACCAGCGCCTGCTTTTCTCCCACGCTGGGCCGAACGATCGCGCTCGGTTACCTCCGGCGTGAAGCCGCCGAACTCGGCACCTCCCTGGGCCTGAAAGACGGAAAGACTTCTCTTGAAGTGACGAAGCTGCCCTTTTATTCTTCCGCGAAAAGTTCAGAAGGTTAGAGACCGTGGGTTCAGGCAGGTAAGGAGTCGGCAGGAAGATCGCCGCCCCCGGCCCCCGGCACCAGCTGATGGTGGATGGCGTAGAGCGCCAGTTCCAGCCGGTCGGAGACTCCCAGTTTGTCGAAGATAGCGTGCAGGTAATTCTTGACCGTCTGCTCTTGCATGGAGAGGTGCCGTGCGATATCGCGATTCGGCCAACCGCGCACGATGCAGGCCAGGATGTCGAATTCCCGGGGGGTCAGCGTGTCGCGCGGCGCAACGGCCTCGGATTTGGAGGATAGGGAGACTCCACCGCCCACCGCAGTTTTCTTTCGGGAAGAAGCAGGAGCGCTGGCCATGCGGCGAAGATTACGCAACATGGAGGGAACACTCGAAGTCTTCAAAAGCACGCCATCCACGCCGCCTCCGTTCTGCAATGTGGCGGCGGAGTTGCCCAGCAGGACGATTCGAGCCTTGGCGGCGGCCTGGCGGAGCCGCTCGACGGCCTTCTCGGTTTGAGCCCCGGTGGTGCTGTTTTCAATCAGAACAAGGTGCGGTTGAAGCTTTCGAATCTGTTGGACGGAAGGGGCGAGCGCGGCGGCGTCACCCACGACCTGGAATTCCTGGTCGGTAGAGAGGATTTTTCTCAGACCGGCGCGGAACAGTGTTTGCGGGTCGATAATGAAGATGCGGTGGGGAGACTTGGATCGACTCACCGTTTTTGCCTCACTCCTTTTTCCGTTGCCGTCGCGGGGAATTCCTCGAGGTAAGGGAGTACTTCTTAATGGTTACGGCGACTCCCTTGGCGCGGCCTCGTCGTTCGATGCGAGCTACGGATCCCTCGCAGATCAGCTCGAGCGGTTTCCCGGCGTCGGTGACGGGCCATTTTACCGAAATCCGGACCTTCTGTTTCACGGGCAGGACATTCTTCATGGGAACAAAAAAACCGCCGCTGCTCACGTCCACAGTCCGCGCGCGGATGGCGTGCGTCTTTCCTTTGCTGTCCGCCCAGGAGAGTTGTGCGGAAAATTTCAGCGGAAACCTTATGCCGATTCTCCGGTCCCTACTCATGACAACCTCAACCTCTTTCCATCTGCCCGTGACGGACTTCGCATGAAGCCGGCCGACGGCCTGCGATGCCCCCATAATAACCGAGGCTTGCGCCCGGAGACAAGGCGTTAGCTTGCTCCTGAGTGTGAGAGTGTTGGCCGGGAAGATTTCCTGCAATGAGAGCGCGCTTTAAGAAGAAAAATCGTCCGAAGAGGAAAAAGCCTGAAAGGAGAAGTAGAGCGAGGGTATGGCCTGCAAAATAAAAACGACGAAGAGGAAGGGGAGTAGCACGTTGAAATTGTTCATCACTCCCAGCAAGCGGTCCCAGGGAATTTCCACGGTTTCCCAGTAACCGGTATAAACACCGGTCCCTTCCGCAATCTTCCCCGCCAGATTTGCAGTCACCTGCCTGAACCAGCCCGTGGCAACCCCGCCCGTCAGAAAGAGGCCGGCAAGGGTGGCGATCCAGGCCAACAGCACAAAGCCAAAGGCTCCCGCCGTGCCGTAGGAGAGTTTCGGCAGGAAGCTCCACAGACGTTCCTTCGATTCCCGAGATTTTTCCTCCTGAGTTTGAGCCAGCAGGCGGGCGGCAAAGTCCGGCGGCGGTAGGACGGGACTCGGCATTTTCAAGGCGCCGGCAAGAATCTGTTCCAGCTCCCACTCGCGCCGGCAAGAGGCACACCCGGCCAAGTGGCGCTCCAGGGCCGCAAATTCCTGTGGCTGGAGGCGCCGGGTCAGATAATCGGGCATCCGTTCTCGCGTGGAATCACAAGTCATGACAGCGTTTTTTCCGCCCGTTTGCGGAGCGAAGGTTCCTCTTCGGAAAGGTTGAGCATTTTCTCCCGCAGGGCTTTCCGTCCGCGGTGCAGGTAGGTCTTAACCGTCCCTACCGGCAGGCTGAGTATATCAGCAATCTCGTTGTAGGGTTTCTCCTCCATGTAAAAGAGGGTCAGGACGGCCCGGAACGGGGGCGGCATATCGTATAAGGCGTTGTGGACTCTTTCCGCCATCTCGCGTCGCTCGATCGTAACGGGCGTTGCTTCCGCCTGATCCGCAACTCGTTCGGCCAGATTCGTCTCTTCATCGTCCAGAGAAAGCGGCGTGGGGCGGGAGCGAATCTTCCGGTAATCGTCGGCGACAACGTTGGTGACGATCCGGTAGAGCCATGTGGTAAACTCCGCCTGCCCTCGAAAATGGGCCAGCCCACGGAAAACCCGCAAAAAAACCTCCTGGGCAAGGTCTTCCACTCTCTGAGGGTCCCTCACCATTTTGCCGAGCATTCTGAAGACGGTTCCCTGGTGCGACCGGATGATCTGGTTGAAGTCATCCAATGGTTTTCCCCGGTCGGCCACGATGGAACGAGCCTACACTTCTCCTTCAACACTGTTGGACCGACTCGAAGTCCAATTGTTTCAAAAAATTGAGGAGGTGTGAAACAAATCTTTCGCTGCCCCGGTCCAATAAAACTAGAGAGGAGGTCCGGAGCGGCGGGCGTGAATTTCAAAGTCACTACCGCTGATCTAACCTACTGAAAGCAATGGGCTTCCTCGGTTCGGAGTCGTGGCGGTGAAAGGCAAGCCGGTTGGCATCCGTTAATGTTAACCTTTCCCAAATGCCTGAAACATTCCCCGGCTCCCCGGTCTAACGGGGTGAACACATCTTGAAGAGTGGGAGGATACGGAAGTGGATAACCCAATGATGATTCCAATTGTTGCCATTGTGATGAGCATGGCCATACCCATCGTGGCCATATTGGTGGGTTACGGAATATTCCGCCAGAAGACCCAGGTGAAGCTGAAAGCCATCGAGAAGGGAGTATCCATTCCCTTTGAAAGCGAGGATCCCTACGAACGAATGGCGAAGTCGAGGAAGAACGCGATCATCGCGACGATGGTGGGGTTGGGCATCGTCGTTTTCTTTACGGTCGTCGCGTTTGCCGTAGATGACCCGGAAGTTTTCTCCGGTGCCGCAATCGGCGCCATCCCCTTTTTCATCGGCATCGGCCTGTTTATTGACGCTCACCTGCGGCGGAAGGACATGGAGAAACACAAAGCCTCGTCCCCGCAGGCGCCATCGGGTCAGCCCTCATCCGGTCAATCTGGAGAGTTGTAGCAGGCGTGGCACATCCGGATCATTTCACGGCTCTTTCCCTGAGGAACGGAATTGCGAGGGAGCCCGACCAAGTCGGGAGGAGAATAAGATGATGAGAGAGAAATTCAGAGCCGCGGTCATTCCAGTCCTCTT
>JAPUME010000006.1 GCA_027294185.1 Acidobacteriota bacterium
CGCGCGCGGACGTAGGCCTCGAAATCCTCCGGCTCGACCAGCTCATCCTGGCAACGGGAGAAGAGGCCGTTCAAGTCGTGCAGATAGGCTCCCGGGTCGGGGAGCTTCTGGTAGAACTCCAGCCCCAGCTTTTCGATGCGCTGTCTCAGGAAGATCCAGTGATCGACCTTGTCGAGAATCTTCCGGTCAAAGTGTCGCGTCTTCAGAATCTGGTAGCAGAAGGAGTGAAAGGTGGAGATATGCAGCGACTCACGGGTTTCAGGCAGCGCGGCCTGAACACGCTGCTCCATCTCCCGCGCCGCCTTGCCCGTGAAGGTCAGTGCCAGAAGTTTGCCGGGCTCCACTCCCTGGCTGATCAGGAAGCGGAATCGCTCGGTGATGACGGTGGTCTTGCCGCTGCCGGCGCCGGCCACCACCAGCAACGGACCTTCCCCGTGTCGGATGGCTTCGAGTTGAGCAGAGTTAAGCTGCCGCATGCATCTTGATTATTCCGCCAACTCCCGTCTCCCCGCAAGCAATTTTGTTGGGCTTGCCTCGTTTCCCCTATTCTCACGAGGAACCGCGGATTTCTTGACTCGCTTGAATCGCGGCGCCTATAATCGCTTGCGGACTGCACGGAGAGAAAATTGCGAGAACCGGTCATCCTGAGCGCTGCGCGCACGGCCATCGGCAAGTTCAACGGCACCCTGTCGCCCCTGTCGGCAGTCGAATTGGGCAGTGTCGTAGTTCGCGAAGCCGTTACGCGGGCCGGTCTTGAAGCATCCCGGATCGACGAAGTCATTATGGGGAACGTGGTCTCGGCGGGCCTGGGGCAGAACCCGGCGAGGCAGGCGGGCCTGAAGGGTGGCCTGGGGAACCACGTCGGCGCCATGACGGTCAACAAAGTTTGTGGCTCAGGCCTCAAGGCCGTGGCGCTGGCCGCGCAGGCCGTGGCCCTCGGCGATTCCGATAGCGTTGTCGCCGGCGGCATGGAGTCGATGACGAATTGCCCCTACCTGCTTCCCCAGCTCCGGCAGGGAAGCCGCCTGGGGCACACAAAAGCGCTCGACTCGATGATTCAAGACGGGCTGTGGGACGCCTTCGAAGATTCTCACATGGGCATGACCGCCGAGCTGGTGGCGGAAAAATACGCCATCTCGCGCCAGGCGCAGGATGAATACGCCCTCGAAAGCCATCGCCGTGCCGTGGACGCCATCAAGAACTGCCGTTTCAAGGACGAAATCGTGGCTGTCTCGGTGCCCGGTAAAAAGGCTGATCCCATCACCTTCGACCGCGACGAAGGGCCCCGCGATGACACCTCGCTCGAAGCGCTCGGAAAACTGAAGCCGATTTTCAAATCCGACGGCACGGTGACGGCAGGAAACGCCCCCGGCACGAACGACGGGGCCGCCGCGCTGGTGGTTACCTCAGCCGAGCAAGCCGCACAGTGGGGCAAAAAACCGCTGGCGAGGATAGTGGGCCACTCGACGAGCGGCGTCGAACCTCGTTGGGTGATGATGGCCCCGGTGACGGCGGTCGAAAAGCTGCTAAAGAAAACAGGCTGGAAACTCGAAGAGGTGGACCTCGTCGAGCTGAACGAGGCATTTGCCGTGCAAGCGATCGCTGTGATAAACGAACTGGGGCTGGATCCGCAGAAGACCAACGTTCACGGCGGCGCGGTAGCCCTGGGCCACCCCATCGGAGCCTCGGGAGCGCGCATTCTGGTCACGCTACTTCATGCTCTGGCACAACGGAATCTGCGGCGCGGCGTAGCTGCCCTGTGTCTGGGCGGAGGAAACGCCGTCGCGCTGGCCATCGAACGAATAGAACGGCTATAATGAAACGCTCTCCGGAGGTGGTGGCGGCACCCCCCATCTCGAACCACCTAAGACCTTTGATTAGCGACATCTGCACCCGGGAAAAACGAGGAACCTGATATGGCGGAGGAGAAAAACGAGCGAGCCCGCGCACTCGACCTGACAATGTTGCAACTGGAAAAGCAGTTCGGCAAAGGGACCATCATGCGGCTGGGCTCGGACCAGGCCCTGGTCGAAGTGGACGTCATCCCCACCGGCTCCATCGGTCTGGACCTGGCGCTCGGAGTCGGAGGAGTGCCCCGAGGCCGAGTGGTCGAAATCTACGGCCCGGAGGCGGGAGGCAAGACGACTCTGGCGCTCCATATCATCGCCGAAGCGCAGCGACGAGGCGGAATGGTGGCCTTTATCGACGCCGAGCACGCGCTGGACGCCGCCTACGCCAAGCGGCTGGGTGTGGACATAGACAACCTGCTGGTCTCTCAGCCCGACAACGGCGAACAGGCTCTGGAGATTGCCGAGTCCCTGGTGCGATCCAATGCCATCGATGCGCTGGTCGTGGACTCGGTGGCGGCGCTCGTGCCCAGGGCGGAGTTGGAAGGCGAAATGGGCGACTCGCTGCCCGGCCTGCAAGCGCGCCTGATGTCCCAGGCGATGCGGAAATTGACCGCAGTCGTCTCCAAATCGAATACCTGCCTCATCTTCATCAATCAGATTCGGTTGAAGATCGGCGTCATGTTCGGCAATCCGGAAACCACCACCGGCGGGCGTGCCCTGAAGTTCTACTCCTCGGTGCGGCTCGATGTCCGC
>JAPUME010000060.1 GCA_027294185.1 Acidobacteriota bacterium
TGAGGGACACTCTCATTATCGAAAGCCCGTACGACATGGGCCAGCCCGTCGACTTCCCGCAGCAGCTTGAGCTGCTGCCCGCCTCGGGCCACCTCCAGCACGCTGCCGTGGATGTCAGCGAACTCCAGTTGCGCCGGAACCGTCCGCTTGGACTTGTACAGGGCCGCCAGGTTTGCCAGCCGTGGGTCCGGCACCTCAACCACGCCCAGGTGGGTCTCCGGCCGGGCTGCTCCGGCATGGGCTACCCTCTGATGGGTCAGGACTTGAAAAAGCGAGCTCTTTCCTGTCTGCGGGAGGCCGATAATGCCGATTTTGCGCATGGGACGTCAACTGGAGGCCGAAAGGCGGTTCTCACGGCTCGGGTTCCCGAGAAGAAGGCGAACCCTCGCGGCAGACCATAGAGGGTGCCGTTATTCCCCCTTCGGCTGTCCGGAAGCAGAGATTTACTTGGCCAGCCCTCGTAGATTCGGTAGAATGGGCGCGGGTCGACCCGTAAGGTTGGTGGGCGATGTAGGATTCGAACCTACGACTTCTGCCGTGTGAAGACAGCACTCTGCCGCTGAGTTAATCGCCCGCCTCCTTAAAGATTCATAGCAGAAATCGCCCGGTGGGTCTAGAGGGACGGCACTGAACTCGATGAATACGGACAAGCTTTCCACCCATGCCCCGGCCCAGGTTTCCCGGGAACAAACTGCACGCCTGGCCTCCTCCATCCAGACGGTACTCAAGGGTAAAGATGATGTGATTCAACTGGCGCTGGTGGCCCTGTTTGCGCGAGGGCACCTGTTGATCGAAGACGTGCCCGGTGTCGGCAAGACCACTCTGGCACGCGCGCTGTCACGGTCGCTCGGTTGCCAGTTTCACCGGATTCAGTTCACTTCAGACCTTCTGCCCTCGGACGTGATCGGCGTCAGCGTCTATTCCCGTCAGGCCGAGCAGTTCGAGTTCAAACCGGGACCCGTCTTCACCAATATCCTTCTCGCCGATGAGATCAACCGCACCACGCCGAAAACCCAGAGCGCGTTGCTCGAGGCCATGAACGAAAACCAGGTGACCGTCGATAACGTCACCCACCCTTTGCCTGAGCCCTTTATGGTGCTTGCGACGCAGAATCCCGTCGAACACCACGGGACCTACCCCCTGCCCGAGTCGCAACTCGACCGATTCCTGATGCGTATCCGTATGGGGTACCCGAACCTGGAAAGCGAGAGGGATATCCTCGAATCCCTTGCCCGTAAGGACCCGATGGACAGCCTGGAGCCGATCTTGGGCAATGAAGAGGTGTCGGAAATCCAGGAAGCTGTGCGCCAGGTGAAGGTGGATGAGGCTTTGATGAACTACGGCCTCCAGATCGCTGAGCGGACCCGGCAGCACGAATACCTGAGCCTGGGGGTAAGTCCGCGAGGGACGATGGGCCTCTATCGGGCGTCGCAGTCGCTGGCCATGCTCGAGGGCCGCGAGTACTGCATCGTGGATGACTTCAAGCGGCTGGCGGTGCCGGTTTTTGCTCATCGCCTGGTGGTCAGCTCGCGCTACGCTACCACGCTCAAGAAGAGCTACCAGTCGGAAGCGCTTCTCCAGGAAATACTCGACTCCATTCCCGTTCCCCTCTAGGCGGCGAAGCACTCTATTTCCTGCTCCTGAATCATCAATCAATAATCATCAATGCAGGTTTTCGTTGGTTCGAGTTAGGATGCCCATTCCGCCGTCGGGTATAATGCTCACTTGATGAGTCGAGTGGAAAATTCCGGCCGAGCTTTTAGAAAAGTAATGGGTAAGATTGACCGCCCGGCCTGGCGGCGGTTCTTCGGGGCGCTGTTCGCCCTCTCGCTTGCTCTTTTTGCCGCCCTGAGCGCCACGTCTCTGCGCCTGCAGGGGCAGACGCGAATGGCCTGGTGGACGTCGATCTTCTCGCTTGTGCTCACCGGCTACGTAGCCCTCAAGATCGTCCCGCCGCTTGCCCGCCGCACGGTGCTCGAACGATGGTCGCTGAAGGTCGACTACCGCCTCACCCGCGAAGGCATCCTCTATCTTGGCGTTATTGGGGTCATCATCCTGGCGGCCCTGAACACGGGAAACAATCTCCTGTTCATGATTCTCGCAAGCCTGCTGGCCGGAATTCTTATCTCGGGAATTGTCTCAAAAATCGTCCTGAGCGGCGTGGAACTCTCTTTCGTTCTTCCCGAGCATGTGTTTGCGGAGATGCCTGTCATTTGCCAATTTGCCCTGAAGAATTTCAAGCGTATCTTTCCCACCTACTCGGTAACCATCGGGAGCCGGGAGGAGAAGAAGGAAAAGAAGAAGAAGCGAGGGGAGAATCCGACGGCGGCGCCCCGACGGATCCTGAACCAGCCCGTTTATGTTCCCTACGTGCCGCGCCAGGCGCGCGTGGCGCAGGAGCTGGAGATCAACTTTCCCCGCCGGGGCCGCTACACGCAGGACGGCTTTCAGGTGAGCACGCGCTTTCCTTTCGGCTTTCTTGAAAAGTCGTGCGAGATTCCCCTGTCGCAGGAGGTCCTGGTTTATCCGAACGTCCAGCCCACCGAGGAGTTCTACGAGATTTTACCTCTGATTTCGGGCGAGATGGAGTCTTCCCTGAAAGGTCAGGGGCACGACCTCTATTCCATCCGCGACTATCAGGAATCCGACAGCGCCCGGCACGTCGATTGGAAAGTTTCGGCCAGGGTGGACGCCCTGCAGGTCCGCGAGTTCACCCGCGAGGACGAGCGGCGCGTGGTGCTGGCCTTTGACAATCGACTGCCTGCAGCAGGGGAGAAACAACGCGAGAAATTTGAAAAGGCGGTCACGTTCTGCGCGTGTCTGGCCTGGCACTTCTTTGAAAACAACGCGCAGATGCAGGCCATGATGGACGATTGGGAAACACCCATGGCGCCCGCGGGGGAAGTGGTCTATCCGATGCTCGAAAAGCTGGCCGTGGTCGAGCCGAATGCAAGTGAGGCAGGATTAGATAAAGATGCCGATCTGCTGGCGCGGCTTGCGAGCCAGAGGCGCGGCTTTAACATTATTTTTACGGCTCAGCCGAGGGGCTCTGTGCCTACCTCGCTTTGGGGAACTTCGTATTTGATTTTCATCGACGCTCTGTAGGTGTGGGAGACGGATTATTGTGAACCGACCACGCTCCTCTCAAACATCCATGCTTTCAGCCGAGATGCGACGGTCGTTACTTGTATGGTTCCGGCGCAACCGTGCCAGGCTGCCGTGGCGTGAGAATCGCAACCCTTACCGCGTCTGGGTCTCGGAGGTCATGCTGCAGCAGACGCGAATTGCGGCCGTCATTCCTTACTACAAGAGATTCCTGCGCGAGTTCCCGACGGTCGGGAAACTTGCGCGCAGTCGGCGTGAACGCGTCTTGAAATTTTGGGCGGGCATGGGCTATTACCGGCGTGCGGAAAATCTCCATCGTGCGGCGCGAATTTTGGTGCGGCGGCACGGCGGAAAGTTTCCGAGCGATTTCGAGAAGGCAACTGCGTTGCCCGGAATCGGGGACTACACCGCCCGCGCCATCCTGAGCATCGCCTACAAACGCCCGCTGGCGGTCATGGACGGAAACGTGGCCCGGGTCGTCTCTCGACTCGATCGGCTTTCCGGCAATCCGTCGGACAGTTCGTTCCAAAGCGCCGTCGGGGAACGGCTGGATGCGCTGCTTTCCCGACGTGAGCCGGGTAATTTCAACCAGGCCATCATGGAGTTGGGTCAGACGGTCTGCTTGCCGCGCTCTCCTCATTGCCCGCGTTGTCCGCTACGCCGGTATTGTGCGGCTTATCATTTCGGAGATGCCAAGCGTTTTCCCGCGCGGCGCAGGAGGCCGGAGAGCCGACGCGTATATCTGGCTTCGCTTGTTTTCCGGTCGGGGTCCAGGGTCCTTATGGTTCGCGGTCTTGAAGACGGCTTGCTCGCAGGTCTTTGGAATTTCCCTTCGACATTCGGAAACAATCGGAAGGAAGCCCTGCACAGGCTCCGAAAGCGCGTCGCCAAAAGTGTAGGTCGCCGCTTGAGTCGAGAGGCGCCCATCGCCAGCTTGGAACATCACATCACGTTCCGAAAAATCCGTGTGGATATCTACCAGGCGAGGACAGACAAACGGATGAGCGCAAACCCCAGCCGCTGGATGGAGCTTAAGACCCTCAGGGGAGCCGCCGTCTCCGCACTGGCCAGAAAAGTTGCCTGTGTCGCGGTCGAACGCGACCGAAAACTTTCCGGTGTAGTGGCAAGAAAATGGATGAGGGTCGGAAGGTCGCCCGCAACAATGGCCTGGTCAAAAGGAAATGGTAAGATGAGTGGCAACGGGCGGGTCGGCCGGTCCCAGAATCACCCCGTACACAGGTAGAAACGATGGCAGGAAACAGCACGGTTCGACTTCAGGATTTATTGAAAAAACAGGGCAAGGTCAGCGTTCAGCGCTACTTTGAGATTTCCCTTTTTTCGATGCTGGGGGTCAGTTTTCTTACCGTGGCCTTCACGGGGAAACTGGACCTGATCTCGATCCTGCTGGTTTTTCTTGCCCTGCTGGTAAAGTTCTGGGGATATATCCGCGACCGCGACATCCGGCTGGATCCGCGCACGGTCACGCGCCTCAGCATTTTCTACATCCTCTTCTACTTTTTCGATCTGGTATTCCTCTCGCCGGGCGAAGTGATCGATCAGGTACTGAATGCCACCGTGCACCTGATTTTTTTCACGGCTGTGATCAAAGTATTTTCCGCATCGAGCTATCGGGACTACATCTATCTGGCCGTGCTTGCTTTTCTGCAGATGCTGGCCGGGGCCATCCTGATGGTCGATACGGTCTACTTCGTCTGCTTCGTCCTTTACCTGCTGCTGGCGATTTCCACCTTCCTCAGCTATGAGATCAAACGCTCGACCGAGGCCGCCGCTCGCCCGCCCGAGGGCCCTTTCCGCGAGGCGCTCCGGAACCGCTCGGCGCTGGAGCGATCACTGCTCGGCCTCACGGTTTCGACCGCCGCAGGGATGCTCCTGCTGGCCGCGGTGTTGTTTTTCGCCATTCCGCGTTACAGCACCGGCTACATGAGCCAGTTGAGCCTGCAGCCGCAAAATATTACCGGGTTCTCGGAGACCGTCAACCTGGGAGACATCGGGCGAATCCTGCAATCGAACGTGGTCGTCATGCGGGTGATCATCGAGGGAGAGCCGCAGGATGTGGTCGGCGTCCGGTGGCGCGGTATAGCGCTGACGAGTTTCGACGGAAAAACCTGGTACAAGGACAATACCGACCGCCGGATTGTGCAGCCGGCTTCTTACGAACGTTTCGTCCTGCCGCGCTGGCCCGGCTGGGAGGCGCGTCCACGGCGGGAGCTTCGCTATCGAATTTTGCGGGCAGCAATATCGAACGACACGCTGTTTACTGCTGCCGTGCCGCGAGAGATCCGCGGTCCCTTCCGCCGGCTGGCGCTCGATCAGACCGACTCTTTGCACAAACCGAACTATGTTCCGACGCCGATGGGATATGAGGCTGTCTCGAACCTTGGCCGTCCCACCCCGGCCGAGCTGCGGAGCGCTCTCGACGATTACCCTGCTGGGATTCGTCTCACCTACCTGCAACTGCCCGATCTCGATCCGCGGGTTGGAGAGCTGGCCGCGCAGTTGACCGCAGATTTCGACAACAACTACGACCGCGCCGGCGCGCTGGAAAGATACCTTCACGACAGTTTCCGCTACACACTGGACCCTCAGGGGATCGACCCCGAAAATCCCATCGCGAGTTTCCTTTTCGAGGCGAAAAGCGGGTACTGCGAATTTTTCGCCGCAGCAATGACGCTGATGCTTCGGACACAAGCGATCCCGGCGCGACTGGTGAATGGGTTTCAGACGGGAAGCTTCAATCCCATCGGGGGGGACTTCATCGTCCGCGCCCGCGATGCTCACAGCTGGGTGGAGGTCTATTTCCCCCGCTATGGCTGGATCAGTTTTGACCCGACCCCGCCCGATCCCAATCCGGTCGTCGAGAGCGTTTTTGACAACTATAAGGATGCGGTGGAACTGTTCTGGCAGGAATGGGTGATCAATTACAATTCCACCCGCCAGGCGTCCCTGGCCCGCGAGGTGGGGCGCACCTCGGTGGACTATTCGCGTCGCATCCGGCGATTCTTCCGCAGCACGCGGCAGCGAGGCGTTGCCCTGGCCGAACGAGGGGAACTCTGGATCGTTGACCACAAGTTGCTGGTTTCGTTTCTGATGATTTTGGGATTCGTCGTCCTGATGGGCTATGACAAGCTGACCAACTGGCGGGAGCTGCGCTTCCTGATTTCCTGGCGGTTCCTGCCCCGGAGCAGAGGCCTTGAACC
>JAPUME010000061.1 GCA_027294185.1 Acidobacteriota bacterium
AACGTCATTTTCGGCGCCGTTCACGATGAGTCGATGAAAGACCATATCAAAATCACCGTCATCGCCACCGGGTACAAGACCGACCGGATCCATTTTTCGCAGGCCAGCAACACTTCGGCGCTGCACAGCGCCCGCCAGACCGTGAGAAGCGTGATGGCGCGGAAGGAAAAGCTTCCCGTCGAGACGAACCTAACTCAGGTGACTGCAGAGATTCCCACCGACGACCTGGAGGTTCCCGCCTTCATTCGGCGGCGCGTCGCCGAGAAGGATTGAACGCGAGACGACTTCCCGACTCCAAACCAGCCAGGTAGCGCGGAACCGTAGTGGGGGTACCTCGTTCCATCGCGGCCGCCTCAAACCGCAGTACAAAACTACGGGTTCTGCGCTACCTACGATTGATCCCCCGGCAACTCCTGCCCGAGTCCTTCTTGATTAGTGAATCCAAAAGAAGATAGGTTAATCTAAATTTGCGCTAGGGTGACGGCAGAGTGCGAAGCCCGCGGATGCCCCTGCTTAACAAAGATGGGAGGATATGATGAAGGCGCTTAGTGTCATCGTTGGTGGAATTTTATTGATAGGAACAACCTTTGCCATGATGCCTTCCGCTGTGGATACAGAGTTCGAGCTGCTGGCCCAACAATATGTAGATGAGTTTCCTGCGCTGTCTCCGGTATCGGCCACATCGCTCGGCGATCATCGCTTCGACGGTAAGCTGAATCGGGTGAGCAGTGAGGCGCGGGTGCGTCGAGCTGCGTTTCTTCGGAAATATCTGGAGCAGTTGGGCCGCCTCGACCGAGACAGCCTCTCCCGGGCGAACCAGGTGGACGCAGCACTTCTGGAGCAGGAACTGCGCGCCGACCTGTGGCGGCTTGAGGAGCTCAAGGAGTGGGTCTGGAATCCAATGAGATATACGCGCCTCACGGGTGGGGCTCTCTACGGACTCTTGGCGCGCGATTTCGCCCCGCTGCCCGAGCGGCTGGGCCACGTTGCAGACCGCCTCGAACAGTTTCCTCGGCTACTCGAACAGATTCGGGCGACTCTCGTTCCCCCTCGTGTGCCGAGAATTCATGCCGAGACCGCCGTCAGGCAGAATCGTGGCGTCCTATCGATACTCGACAACATGGTCAAGCCGCACCTGGACAAACTGTCTCAGGAAGACCGACGACGTCTGGAAGAGGCGATGAAGATGGCTCGCGGCGCGGTAGATACCCATCAGAGGTGGCTGGAAGAGGAACTCCTACCGAAGGCCGCGGGCAATTTTCGCCTCGGCGATGAGATTTATGACAAAAAGCTTGCCTTTACCCTGAACTCTCCACTCACGCGGCCCCAGATTCGCACTCGCGCCGAAAGCGAGCTGAAGCGTATACGGGATGAGATGTATGAGATTGCGAAGGGGGTTTACAAGAAGGAATATGAGTACACGAAGTTTCCTGATACTCCGGACGAAGCCTACAAGCAGGCAATCATCCGAGCCGCGCTGGAAGTCGCCTACCGCGAGCTCCCCGATTCCGAAAGGATCGTCGAGATTGCAACCGATCAGCTCCGCGAGGCAACGGAGTTTGTCCGCAAGGCGAAGCTCGTAACCGTGCCTGATGACCCGATTGAAATCATCGTAATGCCCGAGTTTCAGCGGGGCATCGCCCTGGCTTACTGCGACTCGCCGGGGCCCTTGGACGTTGGCCAGAAGACCTTTTACGCCGTCGCCCCGCTGCCCGCCGATTGGACCTCCGAGCAGGTGCAATCCTACCTTCGTGAGTACAACCTCTATTCCCTCCGCAACCTGACGGTCCACGAAGCGATGCCAGGTCACTACCTGCAACTGGCGCACTCGAACCGCTATCCATCGACGCTCAGGGCAGTGCTTTCCTCGGGCGTCTTTGTTGAAGGCTGGGCCGTTTACGCCGAACACTTGATGGTGGAACAGGGCTATATGGATGGCAACCGCCTGATTGAGCTAATCGTTCATAAGTGGTACCTGCGCGGGATTGCAAACGCCCTAATGGACCAGGCGATTCATGCCGGCGACATGACGCGGGAAGAGGCTCTGGAGTTGATGATCGAAGACACCTTTCAGGAAGAGCGTGAAGCCGCCACGAAGTGGGTTCGTGCACAGTTGACCTCGGCGCAACTTTCAACCTACTTTGTCGGATACCTGGAGCACGTCGATTTGAGGAATGAAGTCGAAAAAGCCTGGGGTGACGATTTTTCTCTCAAGAGCTACCACGATAAGCTGCTGTCGTTCGGCTCCCCGCCTGTCCGCTTTACGCGCGCCCTGCTGCTGGACCTGCCGATTCCGAATTGATAGGGAAACCTATCCACGAGTGGATTTAGACGGACCGCTGCGCCACCGCAGTGCGGCGGTTTTCATACAGTGGGAATTTCTCGGTAAGCTCTTCCACCTCGCCCCGGACGCGTCGAATGATTGACTCGTTTTCGGGGTCCCCCAGCACGGTCGAAATCCATTGACCAACCTGACGAATCTCCGGCTCCTTCAGGCCGCGAGTGGTCACAGCAGGCGTGCCGATGCGGATGCCGCTGGCCACCATGGGGGGATGGGTGTCGAAGGGGATGGCGTTCTTGTTGACGGTGATGCCGGCCTGCTCGAGGGATTTCTCGGCCTGTTTGCCGGTGAGGCCGCGTGAGGCGACATCGACCAGCAGCAGGTGGGTGTCGGTTCCACCGGAAACCAGCCGGAAGCCTGCGGCCTGCAGCGTGTCGGCCAGCACTTTGGCATTGGCGACGATTTGTCGCTGGTAGTCGCCGAACTCAGGCAGCAAGGCTTCCCGGAAGCAGACGGCCTTGGCGGCGATCACATGCATCAGCGGGCCACCCTGAATGCCGGGGAAGACCACCTTGTCGATCTTCTTGGCATTTTCCGCCCGGCAGAAAACCGCTCCACCGCGCGGTCCGCGCAGGGTTTTGTGTGTGGTGGTGGTGACGAAGTCCGCATGCGGGAACGGACTCGAGTGAACCCCGGCCGCGACCAGCCCGGCGATGTGCGCCATATCGACCATCAATAACGCGCCGGCTTTCCCGGCGATGGCGGCGAAACGCTCGAAGTCGAGCCTGCGCGGGTAGGCGCTGGCCCCGGCTACAATCAGACGGGGCTTCTGCTCAATGGCGATGCGCTCCAACTCGTCGTAGTCGATGGTTTCGATGTCGCGTCGCACGCCGTAGCTTACGATGTGGAAGGTCTTGCCGGAAAAATTCAAGCGGTGGCCGTGGGTGAGGTGGCCGCCGTGTGCCAGGTCCATGCCCAGCATCGTCTCGCCCGGTTTCATGACGGTAATATAGACGGCCATATTGGCCTGGCTGCCGGAATGCGCCTGGACGTTCGCGTGTTCGGCCCCGAAGAGCTTCTTTGCGCGCTCGATGGCGAGCGTCTCGGCTTGATCCACGAATTCACAGCCCCCGTAGTAACGCCGACCCGGCAATCCTTCGGCGTACTTGTTGGTCATCACCGACCCGGCAGCTTCGAGGACGGCTTCGCTGACGAAGTTCTCCGAGGCAATCAGCTCCAGCGTTGAAGCTTGGCGCTCGACTTCGCTCTCGATGGCCTGTGCGATATCGGGGTCGACGGCCTGCAACGAACGCAGGCGAGGGGGAAGATCAGAACTCATCATGCCTTCTCCGTAATTTAATGGTTTTCAAGTTTCTGGATCTTTCGGACGCGGCTCTGGTGACGTCCTCCGGCAAAGGGTGTCGAGAGCCAAACGTCGAGGATTTTTCTGGCCGTAGGCTCATCGACGGTGCGGCTTCCCATAGTGAGTATGTTCGCATCATTGTGGGAACGGCTCATCAAGGCTGCGAGCGTATCATTGCAGGCCGAGGCCCGAATCCCGGGCAGCTTGTTGGCTGCCATGGCCATGCCGATTCCCGTTCCGCAGACCAGCACGCCGAATTTCGCTTTTTGCGCCTGAACCTGTTCGGCGACCTTGGCGGCAAAGTCAGGGTAATCGGCGGACTGCTCGGAATGAGTGCCGAGGTCTTCGACCTGATAGCCTTTGTCGCTCAAATAGGCGCGCAGTCGCTCCTTCAGCCGGTATCCGGCGTGGTCGGCGCCCAGGGCAATCGGAATTTTCTCAGATGACATGATCCTATTCGATTTTACGTGAGCCTCCGAGACCTGGCAACTGGATTTCACGAACCGGCTGCATCCCTTCACCCGGAGGCGCTCGACGATCCAACCGAAATATCGCCTGGCTTGACAAGAGATGCGCTTGTCCTGAACAATGCGAATCTCGGCGGATGCGGTACCGCCGTGGACATTTTCAGCGCAAGATGTTCCCATACCCCGC
>JAPUME010000062.1 GCA_027294185.1 Acidobacteriota bacterium
ACAGTGACCGCCGCCTGAGCCCAACCGCCAGCTCTACGACTCGATGACCCGATGACTCGATGACCGCGGGAATCCCCGAACTCGACTTGAATGGGAATCAAAAAGGGGAGAAGAGAACGGCCTCAGCCCGAAGATGGGGGAGAAGCCAGCTCGACCGCCGGGGCAGATGTAGGTTCATTCTTTTCAGCCACATACCGCTCAATTTCTTTCACCAGTTCGGGCACGATATCGGCTTCCGAAACCCGCCGGACGACTTTCCCCTCGCGGTAGATGACGCCGTTGCCGCGCCCGCAAGCCACACCTAAATCAGCCTCGCGCGCCTCGCCGGGTCCGTTAACCGCGCAGCCCATCACGGCCAGCGATACCGGGTAGCGGATGTGCGCCGTCGCCTGCTCGATTTCACCGGCGATCTTGAACAGGTCCACTTCCAGCCTTCCGCAGGTGGGACAGGCGATCACCACCGGGCCGCGGCTGCGCAACTCGAGCGCCTTCAGAATCTCGTAGCCCACTCGCACTTCCTCCGCCGGGTCTGTGGCCAGCGAGACGCGAATCGTATCGCCGATGCCTTCCGCCAGCAGCATCCCCAATCCAATGGACGACTTGATCGTTCCCACATATTGCGTACCGGCTTCGGTGATGCCTAGGTGAAAGGGATAGTCGCACCTCGTCGCCAGCAGACGGTACGCCGCGACGGTCAGCTTCACGTTCGAGGACTTGAGGGAAATAATGATGTCGCGGAAATCCAGCTCTTCCAGAATGCCGATGTGGTACTGGGCGCTCTCGGCCATCGCCTCCGGCGTCGGGTAGCCGTATTTCTCAAGCAGCCGCCGCTCGAGCGACCCGGCATTGACGCCGATGCGAATCGGGACTTTGCATTCCTGCGCCTTTCGCACCACCTGGCGGACCTTTTCCGCGTCGCCGATATTTCCGGGGTTGATGCGAAGCTTGTCGATGCCCGCATCGAGAACCATCAGGGCCAGTTTGTATTGAAAATGAATGTCGGCGACCAGAACGGCATCGGACCGTTTGCGAATCTCGACCAGAGCCCTGGCCGCTTCAACGTCCGGCACGGCGAGGCGGACGATTTCGCATCCCGCCTCCTCCATCTGCCGAATCTGCTCGAGTGTGGCCTCAACATCACGCGTGTCGGTTTTTGTCATCGACTGCACGGTGATGGCCGCATCTCCGCCCACCGTCAGTCGTCCGATCCGGACTTTGCGCGTCTTGCGGCGAGGGTTGAAATGTTCTGTGTCGCTAAAGTTCAAAACGTTGTCCTATTACTCGAAGCCGGATCAAGCCTCCTCCGGCATGCTCACCGGAGTTCTCAACTCCGCCTTCTATCCCGGCGTGAAGATTTTTGCGATATCGTTGTACATCACAAAAACGGCAAACATGATCAGAACCATCATGCCTGCCATGGTGAATCGCTCCTTGAGTTTCATGCTCATGTCCCGCCGCATCAACGATTCGATGGCCAGGAAAAGGATCACTCCCCCATCGAGGACCGGAATCGGCAAAAGGTTGAGAATCCCCAGTTGCAGGCTGATAAACGCCATGATCTCTATCAGTTGCGGCAGGCCAGCTTCGTAAGCCCGGCCCGAAATCTGAGCGATTCCGATCGGACCGGACAACGCCCGCGCCGAGAGATTTCCCGTGATCAGTTTCCCGATGATTTGGAAGGTACGCACCGTGTTGCGGGAGAGATCCTCCACGGACCGCTCCCAAGCCTGAAGCCAGGGAAGCTGCTTAACCACAGTGTCATTTCGGAAGGTGACACCGATGCGCCACTTGGTCACTTCGCCCAATTCCGAATAGATCGGTTTAAGACGGGTCTCGATTTTCTCTCCCCCGCGCAGAACCGTCATTGCGACCTCAGCCCCTTCCAGCGTCTGGAGGAGCGGTGACAGGCACACCCAGCAGAATAATTCCCTGCCGTTTATGGCTACAATCTCGTCGCCCTGCTGCAATCCCGCAAGGCCGGCAGGCAACTCGGGATCGATCAGGTCCAGTACGGCGGGCATGTAAGGAAACCAACCGACGCTCCCCACCTGATTCGGACCTTTCGCTTGCGGAGTAACGCTCACCCGGAAGGTCTCTTCGCCCCTCAGTATCGTCAGGGCGATCGGTTCATTCACAGTCGTCAGGACCTCAAACTGCAGTTCCTCCCAGGTGGGATTCGCAAGCTTCCCGGCCGCCACAATACGGTCACCCGCCTTGATGCCTGCCTCCTCGGCAGGGGCCCCTTCGTCAACGTCTCCCACTCGCGCGGGTTGTTCCAGAAAGGCCGGTCTCTCATAGTGATAATGGAAAAGTCCCGCCATAAGCGTGACCGCGAGAAAGCCGTTCATCAGGGGGCCCATGGCTACTACGATAAAGCGCTGCCAGCGCGGTTTTGAGTAGAAATCCGCCGGGTCGCCCGTATGCTCATCGGTGGGTTGCTCGCCGGCCATCTTGACGTAGCCACCCAGCGGCAGCATGGCGATGCGATAGTCGGTGCCCCCCTTCTTGAACCCGACCAGACGAGGGCCGAATCCCAGGGAAAAAGTCAGCACCCGGATGCCGAAAAACTTCGCGGCCAGGAAGTGCCCCAGCTCGTGAATGAAAATCATCACGCCCAGCACGACAATGACCGAGCCGGCGTTGGTGAGAAATGCAGATAACATCCTGCTGGTTACTCCTTAGGTGAAATCGTTGAGGAGGCTTTCGCGGGCATAAGCCCTCGCCTCACGGTCACAATCCCAGACGTCCGCCAGCGATCTGAGCCGAGCCACTGAGGTCCGCCGCAGCACCCGCTGGATGAGGCGGGGAATATCGGTAAACTTGACCCGCCGCTTCAGGAAAGCCTCGACGGCAACCTCATCGGCAGCGTTCAAGGCGCAAGGCATCGACCCTCCCGACTCGAGCGCCTCTCGCGCCAGCCCCAGGCACGGAAACCGCCGCAGGTCGGGCAGCTCAAAATCGAGCCGCTTCATCTGCTCCCACGAGAGCAACTGCGAAGCCCCCTTCGCCGCCACCCCGTTTATGGATAAACGGTCGGGATAGTTCAGCGCGTAGCGGATGGGCAGCTTCATGTCCGCCACGCCCATCTGGGCGATCAGGGACCCATCCTTAAATTCTACCATGGAGTGGACGATAGATTGCGGGTGGATCAGCACCTGAATGGCTTCCGAGGGCATACGAAAGAGCCAGTGGGCCTCGATGACCTCGAATCCCTTGTTCATCAGCGTCGCCGAATCGAGAGTAATGCGGCCGCCCATCTTCCAGGTAGGATGCCGCAGCGCCTGTTCGGGTCTGATTCTTTCCAGCGCCCTGCGGGAAGTTTTCAGGAACGGCCCCCCCGAGGCGGTCAAAATGAGGTTTCGGACTTCCTCTCGCCGTCCGGCCCTTAAACATTGGTGGATGGCGTTATGTTCGCTATCGACGGGAAGAATGTCGCTTTTCGTTTTCCGTGCCAGGCGGGTGATCAACTCCCCGGCTACTACCAGCGTTTCTTTGTTTGCCAGGGCCACGGACTTCCCCGACTCGACGGCCCGGTAGGTGGCTTCCAGTCCTGTGACTCCGTGCGAGGCCGAAACGACGGTATCGACCTGTGGATGCGTAGCCGCCTCCGACATTCCGCCGCTTCCGAAAACAATCTTCACACGCGGCCGATAGCCTTCCATCCGAAGCCTCTCCCGAAGACTCCGGGCCAGCTTTAGGTCCCGCACGGATACTATTTTGGGTTGAAGTTGATGGATTTGTCGATTGAGGACTCGAAGGTTTCCCCCGGCTGTGAGACCGATGACGCGAAAGCGGTCCGCCAGGGACTGGATCACTCGACAGGTGTTTCGGCCTACCGAGCCCGTGGAACCGAGAATACAAACGCCCTTTACCATCCCGCCAATCTCTCCACCACGCCGGCAAGCCACAGAACCGGCGCCGCCGTCAACAAGCTATCCAGCCGGTCAAGAAGACCCCCATGCCCGGGAAGAATCGTGGAGGAATCCTTCACGCCCGCCGAGCGCTTTAGGGCCGACTCCGCCAGGTCGCCCACTTGCCCGGCCACGGCCACCACCGCGGCCAGTATGAGAACTCCCGCCATCGACCGCGACTCCAAAATAAAGACGGCGAACAGCGCTCCCACCCCGAGGCTTCCCGCCAGCCCCCCAACGGCTCCCTCCACGGTTTTCTTGGGGCTTATCGCAGGGGCAAACCGGACCCGTCCCAATCCTCGGCCCACAAAGTAAGCGGCAACGTCCCCCACCCAGACCACGGCGAACAGGAAGAGGACCAGCATCCCGCCACTCTCGGGATCATCAAAGCGCAGCCTCGCCAGCCAGCTAAGCCCCAGACCGATAAAGATAACGCCGAAAAGCGTCGCTGCCACAGCGGGTAAGTATGCCTTTACATCCTGCCGGCCGCCGAGTGCCAACAGAGGGAACACCGTCACAAAGCCAACCAGCACCGGAACAAGGCCGAAACCGAGACCCATATCATTGACTTCAAGAATCTGTGCGACGGGGAGCACCAAGCCTCCCAGATATCCTAAGACGGGAAACGTTCCCAGCCCGGCATGCTCGACCATCCGGAAGTACTCGTACAGGCAAAGCTCAATGGTCAGCACCAATGCGGGCAGGAAAAGCCACAAGGGCGCGAACCCGGCCAGGTAAACGGTGGGAATCAGCAGAAGTATGGCTGTGAGGATGCGTTGATGAAGATTGGACCGCCGGGCGAAAGAATCCGGGGCCTTTTCCGCCGCCCGAGGCAGGCTCGATTCACCCGTCGTCACTGGCCCAGCCCCCCATAGCGCCGCTCCCGCTTCTGGAAGTCAACCACGGCTTGAAGCAAATCGAGCTGCGTGAAGTCGGGCCAATACTTGCTCGTCACCCAGATTTCAGAGTAGGCCACCTGCCAGAGCAGGAAGTTGCTCAAGCGCAGCTCGCCGCTGGTGCGAATCAGAAGGTCCGGGTCGGGAAGATCCCGCGTGTAGAGAGCCTGGCTGATCGTCTCCTCATCGATGCGCAACTGGCCGGTGCGGGAGCCGCGTTTGACCAGCTCCCTGGTCGCGTCCACAATTTCCGCCCGCGAGCCGTAATTGAGGGCCAGGGTCAGCCGCATCCCCTTGTTGTTCCGAGTCCGCTCGACGGCGCGCTCCAGGTCTTTCTGCACGGCTTTCGACAACTCACCGATGCGCCCGATACTCTCCAGGCGAATGTTGTTTTCGTTCAAATCATCCACGGCATCCTTCAGGTATTCCCGCAGCAACGACATGAGAAACCGTACCTCGGCGGGGGGCCGTTTCCAATTCTCGAGCGAGAAAGCATAGAGAGTGAGAAAAGATATACCCAGGCGGGTGCAGCCTTTCACCGCTTCCCGAACCGCTCCAATGCCCGCCCGGTGGCCCGCAAAGCGCGGCAGATGTTTCCCTTTGGCCCAGCGCCCGTTTCCGTCCATGATGATGGCGATGTGGGCGGGAAGGCGGTCGAGATCGATCGCCGCCAGCAGTTCGGCTTCTCGTTTTGAGCTTTTCTGAGATGATCGAACGGGGGTCAAACGCTTCTTCTCCCGAGAATCAAAGTTAGCACACCGACCTATCCCCCGCAAGCGAGTGCGGTCCCGCAGCTTTCCGCCGTGGAAACACGGGTCTCAACCGATGGTGGCTTCCGGGAAAACTCCACTCAGGGCAAGCGTCAGGGTGAGAACCACCATCACGACAACCGTCATCCAGGCGACGACATTGAGGGCCGGGTGATTCCGGTATTTACCCATCAGGTCTTTACGACTGCTGAGGCGAACGATGAAAATCAGCACCACCGGCAGCAGAAAACCGTTGACCACCTGCGAGAGTAGAATCACGGGAATCAGAGGGATGCCGGGGATCAGAACGATGCCGGCTCCTCCAAAAACCAGCACGGTATAGAGCCAGTAAAAGACCGGCGCTTCGTGGAACTTGCGGTTGACTCCGGCCTCCAAACCCAGTCCCTCGCAGACGTAGTAGGCCGTTGCCAGAGGAAGAACCGAGGCGGCCAGAAGAGATGCGTTACACAGCCCGACCGCGAAGAGGGTGGAGGCCCAGCGCCCCGCCAGCGGCTCCAAGGCCAGCGCAGCCTGCGCGGCATCTTTGATTTCGTGCTGGCCCGATTGATGGAGGGTGACGGCACAGCCGACGACGATGAAAAATACCAGCGCAGCCGAAAATACGCCGCCCAGGATTACATCCCAGCGCGCCTGTCGAATATGTTGGACTTTGATTCCCTTTTCGACCACTGAGGACTGCTGGTAGAACTGCATCCAGGGCGCGATGACGGCCCCGGCCATACCGATGACCATCATCAAATAAGCGGGTTCATAATGGATGCGAGGAGTCACGGTGCTGGTGAGCGCCTCGGACCAGTCCGGCCCGGCCAGAAACGCCGAGGCAAAGTAGGCCAAATAGAAAAGGCAGGCCACCAGGAAAACCTTTTCCACCGACCGGTAGGTTCCCTTGACCACCAACCCCCAGACCAGCAGGGCTCCCAGAGGCACACTCAGGTATCGGCTGGCGCCGAATATCTCAAGACTCGTAGCCACCCCGGCGAATTCGGCGACGATGTTGCTTAAATTCGCCGCCACCAGCGCCAGCATCAGGAGGAAGGTGGCGCGAAATCCGTACTCCTCGCGAATCAGGTCGGCCAGGCCTTTCCCGGTCACCACACCCATCCGCGCGCACATCTCCTGGATTACGATCAGCGCCACCAGGATGGGAATGAGCGTCCAGAGCAGATCGAATCCGTAACGCGCCCCCGCCGCGGAGGCGATGTAGATGCCCCCGGCGTCGTTATCTACCGTGGCCGTAATCAGACCCGGGCCTACGACGGCCAGGAAAACGACCATGGTTTTGCGGTACCGTTTGAGCCGCCTCCAGATCACCCCATCTCCCCCCGTCGATTTCGCCCTTTAACGCTCTCGGACTACCAAGTCTATAACGTCATCCGAGGTCACTTCACCGATCAATTTTCCCTGTTCATCAACGACCGGCAAGGAAACCAGATTGTATTTTTGGAAAAGTTCGATCACATGATCGTGCGGTTGCTCGGCGGCAGTGGAAATCAGCGGCTCCTCAAACAGCTCGCGCAGGGGCTTCGATGCCGGGCTCGCGACCACCTGAGCCAGGGGAATCGCTCCCACCAGTTTTTCATCAGCGTCGATCAAATAGAGCACATGCAGGCTTTCGAGCGACCCCTCGAACGCGCCGACCGCGGTCACTGCATCCTCGGCGGTGGCGTTTTCGGGCAGGGCGATGAAGTCGGTGGTCATCAACGCTCCGGCCACGTCTTCCTCGAACTGCAAGAGCTCCTGAACGTCCTCGGCTTCTTCGGGTTCCATGCCGGCCAGAAGCTCCGTGCTGGTTTCCGGCGGCAACTCCTGCAGCAGGTCGGCGGCCTCGTCGGGCGGCATCTCTTCGATCAGATCGGCTGCCTTGTGAGGTTCCATCCCCTTGACGATGCTCGCCTGCATCGAAGTGGGTATTTCGGAAAGCGCCTCGGCTGCGGTCTCCTCATCGATGGAGGTAAGGACGGCCGTCTGGTCCTGCGCGCTCAGGTGCTCCAGAATGTCCCCCAAATCCGCCGGATGCATACGCGCCAGCCGGTCGTAGGAAATCCTCAGCTTCAGGCGGCGAGAGGGATCGGCCTCAATCAGGTTTACGAAATCCCAGGGGATGACCTGCTGGGGAAGGAAATTTTCCACGCGGCGGATCAGGTGCTTCGAGAGCAATCCCTTCAGCAGCCGGCGGGCGGCGGCCGCCAATCCCACGTTGACCGCGACGACCAGTAGCTGCGTATGTCCGTCAACGGGTTGAATATCGAAATCCACATCATTGACGCGCACCACCTTTCGGTCCGTCACGTCGATGATCTGCTGATCCAGCAAATCCTTCTTGACGCGAATCCAGTCCTCGTTCGGCGTGTAGGCGGGGATTTCTGCGACGGGAGTGTTGGTGTGGATCGACTGGACCGATAGCGACTGGATTTGAACATACGGGATCGAGACCAGCCGGCCGTCAATGCTGCGGGCAATGTAGAGGGAAACGCGGTGGCGAACGTCTTCGGGATCGATGCAGATCTCCACCACCTTGCCGACGTATTCGCCGAAAGCGTCGAAAACCGGCACTCCCTCGATTTCGGTAAAGTAGATCATTCCCTTTTCCCTCTTTGCGGATTTTTCAGGACGGCAGCCCGGATTGCGGAGAATCGGCGTTAAACCGGAACCCGAGCCTCACCCTCTGAAGAGCGAAACCGGCGATCCGATGAAGGGCCCTACCTCTATTCGCTGGACGTGGCAGGCGGAGACGCCTGCAACGTAAGGAAGTGATTTTGAGTACCAAAAGCCCGCCTTCAAACTGCGGACAAACGGGCTTACTGATGCGGGGCCGTTAAGAGAGGAGATAACAGGAAACTTGCTCTTTCAACCCACTTTACAACCGAGGAAGGCAGGCGCGCTAGGCTTGTTTCTTTTCTTCCGTCTTTACTTCTGCCTTCTTTTCATCTTCCGCCTCGGATGCATCGGAGGAGGACACCACTCCTCTCATCGCGTCTTTGAATTCGCGAATACCTTTACCCAGTCCTTTACCCAACTCCGGGAGTTTCCCCGGGCCGAAAAGGATCAAAACAATCACCAGGATAAAGAAGATGTGCGACGGCTGAAACAAACCCTCTAGCATATTGGCGAACCTCCCCCTTGCCGGTTAGGAGCCGTCAAGGGCATCATGGGAATCCAAGCTTCATTATAACGCAGAACTCTGTGTGGAAGGGAGAATTACCGCCCCTTAAATACCTTGCGACCCGCTTTTCCGCCCTGGCGTCGGAAATGGCGGGAATAGAGAGTCGGATAGGTCTCGGTAAGGTAATCTTCGCGGGAAAAGCCCAGTCTTCGTGCGGTTCGATCAATCCAGAGAGGCGAGCCTTCAAGTTCAAGAAAGGTTCCAACAGGGGTCTCATCCAGGGCGATCACCCCCGAGCTGCGTCGGCGCTTTCTTACCTGGGAGGCATAGAGCGTCCTGTATTTCTCGTAGCGCAATACAGACATAAGTCCTGCCATTTCAAGGATTTGTCTTAGACTTCGCCCCTCTTTGGTCTCCACTTCGATTTCGCGGCGAACCTTGTGGGGCCTCAAGCCTAAGGGTCTTCCTTTGAATGTAAGCAGGCAGCTCCCAGCCGTGAACCGTAGGCGCAAAACGCATCCCTTTTTCCTGAGCCGCCCATCAACAAAGTCGAAAAGCTCGTTCCTCTCCAAATGCCGACGGCGTATGACCCTGAAATCCAGCTTCCTCAGCAGACGCCGGGCCGGGCCGGGTCCCTGCATGGGCAATTTGATCTCGGTTTCCAGGGGATGGGACTTCTTTCCGGTGGACAAAGCGTACCGTTGCCTAAAGGTTCTTTACTTAGGCTTCCCGCTCCAGAATGTAATCGGGGAGAGAAAGGAGGGCTTGCTTGTAAACGGAATCCGGGAAGGAGTCAAGGCTCGCCTTGGCGCGCTCGGCATAACCGCGCGCTCTTTCGCGGGTGGCATCCAGAGTGCCGTAATGGGCCACCAAATCCTGAATCTCGCTCAACGGGACATTTTCAAATCCGCCGTCCCGGAGCACCTGGGAGACGCGACGGGCCTCTTCAGGCCGGCAAGATTCAAGAAGCAGAATCATCGGCAGCGTCAGTTTCCCCTCGCGCAGATCATTGCCGACCGGTTTTCCCAGCTTCTCGGGCGAGGAAGAAAAATCCAGCAGGTCGTCGATCATCTGGAAAGCCAAACCCAGATGCGTGCCGTAATCTCCCATCCGCTCCTCGGTGGTCGAATTGCACCCGGCCAGCACAGCTCCCAGCCGCATGGAACTCGAAAACAGGCACGCCGTCTTTCGGTAGATCAGGTCCAGATGCTGTTCTTCTGTGACCTTCTCATCCCGGATAAGGGTTAGCTGCTTCATTTCTCCTTCTACCATGCTCTGGGTCAGGTTGATCAGCAGATCGAGGACTTTGAAGTTTCGCTCCCCCAGCGCAATCCGAAACGACTGCATGTATAGCCAGTCGCCGGCCAGCACGCTCATCGAATTCCCCCAGCGCAAGTTGGTGGAGGGCCGCCCCCGCCGCAGGTCGGCTCCGTCAATGATGTCATCGTGAACCAGCGTGGCCGTATGAATCAACTCCACTACGGCTGCAAGCTGGTGGACCGAAGAACCCTGGTAGCCACAGAGCTTCGCAGCCAGCAAGAGCACCGCCGGGCGCACCCGCTTGCCGCCGCTCGCTCTCAAATAGTTGCCGATTTCGGTTATGGGCTTGACCGAGGAGACACTCTGCTGCTCGAAGATCTTCTCAACCTGAACGAGATCCTTTCG
>JAPUME010000063.1 GCA_027294185.1 Acidobacteriota bacterium
TCCATGATCTTTGCCGGACCCCCGAAGGCGCCTACCGGCAGCCCGCCGCCGATAATCTTTCCCAGCGCGGTCAGGTCCGGCTGAATGCCGTAGAGTTCCTGCGCGCCTCCGTATGCCACACGGAAGCCGGTAATCACCTCGTCGAAAATGAGGAGAGTTCCCTGCTCCCGGGTCAGCTCGCGAAGTCGGGACAGATAGCCCGGCTCGGGCGGCACGCATCCCATATTCCCGGGAATCGGCTCGACCAGTACGCAGGCCAGTTCATTCCGGTGCTTCTGGAAGGATTCCTCCAGAGCAGAAACATCGTTGAAAGGAATCGTCAGCGTCAGCGCAGCCAGGGCAGCCGGGACGCCGGGACTGTCGGGCAGGCCCAGCGTGGCCACTCCGGAGCCGGCCCTGGCCAGCAGCGAGTCGCCGTGGCCGTGGTAGCCACCTTCGAATTTGACGATTTTGTCGCGCCCTGTGGCCGCCCGCGCCAGGCGAATCGCGGAAAGCGTCGCCTCGGTTCCAGAGCTTGTCAGCCGAACTCTCTCAATCGAAGGAAATGCCTCATGAATCCGGGCGGCAAACTCCACTTCCCTTTCGGTTAAAGCGCCGAAACTCGTGCCGGTTCGGATGACTCTTTCGAGAGTCTCGATTACCTCAGGATGGCAATGACCCAGGATTAAAGGTCCCCACGAGCAAACGTAGTCGATATAAGTGTTCCCATCGACGTCGGTGACGCGGCATCCTTTGCCGGAGGCGATTACCGGAGGATTGCCTCCCACGGCGCGAAAGGCACGGACCGGGGAGTTCACTCCGCCGACGAGCAACTTTTGAGCCTTCTCAAAGATTTCTTGAGATTTTGTTCCGGGCATCCCACTTCACCTTTCTTCGAGACCGGGAAGCGTGCAGAATTTATGAGAATAACACGCGCCCAAATGTAGGGTAAATTATTCTCAGCAGGGACATTAACCCGGCTCCAGGCGACATAAATGTACAGCCGCCGGTTGGCTCTGCCGCCCTGATTCCTCACCTCTGATAGAATGGGATGCGGCGCCGAAGAGAATATCCTTATGGGCGAGAAACAGATACTGGCCGTCGATGAGCTCCTGCGTGTCGCCGCGCAACTCCGAGCCGAAGGAAAAACGCTTGTGTTCACGAACGGATGTTTCGACATTCTGCATCCGGGGCACGTCCGCTACCTGGAGAGGGCCAGAGAGTTGGGCGACCTGCTGGTGGTCGGGGTCAACAGTGATCGCAGCGTGCGTGAGCTCAAGGGGGCCTCTCGACCCATCTTCCCCCAAGCGGAGCGGGCGGAGATACTGGCCGCGCTGGCCTCGGTGGATTACGTAATCATTTTTGACGAACTCACTCCTCAGACTTTGATTGCCCGCCTGCTTCCTCACGTCCTGGTCAAGGGAGGGGATTGGGAACCGGATGAAATCGTGGGCCGCGAGGAGGTGGAAGCCGCCGGCGGAAAAGTCATCCGCATTGACCCTCACGAGGACCATTCCACGACCCGAATCCTCGAGACCGTCGTCCGAAACTTCTCTTAGACCTATCGCCGCTTGAAATGAACCGGCCTTATGAACGGGCCCTATGAACTGGATTGAAACAATCTGGAGTCGGCTCGAAAGCCATGCCCAGTGGGGCGGGATGCTCGACAGCCTCCGGGAGGGCAAGCGTACGGTAACGCTTGCCGGCCTGACGCGCACGGCCAAGGCGCTGGCGGTGGCCGGGCTTGCGCGCCAACTTCCCCGCCCCCTCATCGTAGTGACGGACTCCAATGAGACTGCCGATGGCATGCGGGACACGATTGCCGGATTCCTGAGCGCATCGTCCGGCGAGGTTTCAGGAGAGGACGTAGTGACTCTTCCGGCCCTGGACTGCACTCCCTACCAGAGGCGCTCACCTCACCCCGAGGTTGTCGAGACTCGTGCCGTTGCCCTGTGGAAGCTCTGCACCGGCCGGGCCAGGGTCGTCGCCACGCCCCTGCCGGGAGCGCTGGTGCGGCTTCGCGAGGCTTCCCTCTACCGTGGACTGGGGTTGGAACTGGCCTGCGGGGATGAGATCAGTCTCGACGACCTGGAAGAACATCTCCGTCGCGTCGGCTACGAACCGTCGGACCCGGTTGAGGCGCCGGGGCAGTTTTCGCTCCGAGGGGGAATTGTCGATGTCTTTTCGCCCGAGAACGAGTGGCCCGTGCGGCTGGAATTCTTCGGCGACGAGATTGAAACCATCCGAGAGTATGAGCCCAGCTCGCAACGGTCCCGGCGGACCATCTCCAGAACCCATCTGCTTCCCTTGAGCGAATATTCGTCGACGCCGGAGTACTTTGAACGACTCGTCACCGCGCTGGAACGGGAGGAGTCGAAAAAGGCGAAACGATCGCGCGCGAGTCAGGAAGATTTCGAGGCCTACGCCGGTCCCTTCCCCGGATGGGAATTTTTCACGGGGACAGTGGAGCCCGGCCCATCCTCCCTGTTTTCCCTGTTTCCCGATTCCGTGGTCATCTGGGACGAGCCGGCCGAAAGAGACCGCCAACTCGTCCAGTTCTCAGACTTTCTGGAGGAATCCAGGGACGAGGTTCGGGATGCATTCCCTTCTCCCCCTCTCCCGCGAAGCTTCTACTGGGGCGCGGATGAGTTTCGTTCCCTCTCAGGAAAGCAAACCACTCTTCACCTGAAAGAGCTCGTTCTCGATGGGGAATCCACGGCCGCCCAGTACGCGCTCCACAGCCAGTCCCCTCCCAAATTTCAGGGCCAGATGAAGAACCTGGCGGCAGAGGCGGAGCGATGGAGACGCCGGCCCGGCGACATCATCCTAACACTGCATTCTTCCGGCCAGGCCGAGCGCCTGGGGGAAATACTTCGCGATTACGATCTGCCGTATTCCCCCGACGGTGACATCGCCTCCCAGGAGCCCCCGACCTCCGGCCCGGCGACCATCCGCATCGTCCAGGCCGAATTGGACGAAGGAGTCATTCTGCCGGAACTCAATATTCACCTGCTCAGCGAGGGTGACTTGTTCGGCGCGCTGGTTCCCCTAAAGGCGCCGCGCAGAGAAAAGTCGCAGGTCGCGAGCCTGCTATCGGACCTGCGGGACCTGAAGGCAGGAGATTACGTCGTTCACGTCGATCACGGAATCGGAATATATCGAGGGCTGAAACAGATCACGCTTGAGGATATGGTGCGTGACTTCATGCTGATCACCTATCAGGAGGATGCCAGGATTTATGTCCCCCTCGAACGGCTGGACCTGATTCAGAAATACCGAAGCTCAGGAACCGGCAAGCCCACACTCGACCGGCTGGGCGGCACGACGTGGGTCCGCACGAAAACCAAGGTCAAAAAGGCGCTGCGCGAAATGGCTGGGGAACTTCTCAAGCTATACGCCCAGCGGAAGATGGCATCGACCAAGGCCTTCGCGCCCGATTCCGACTGGCAGCGGGAGTTCGAAGCTGCCTTCGAATTTGAGGAAACACCCGACCAGATTACCGTCATCCAGGAGATCAAGCGCGACCTCGAGAGCGGCCAGCCGATGGACCGGCTCCTTTGCGGCGATGTGGGATACGGCAAAACAGAGGTGGCCATGCGAGCGGCCTTCAAAGTGGTACAGGAAAACCGGCAGGTGGCGGTGCTCACTCCCACGACCGTGCTGGCGTTTCAACACCATGAGACCTTCCGGCGGCGGTTCGCAACCTTTCCGGTGCGCATTGAGATGCTCAGCCGCTTTCGCACCCCAGCCGAGCAGAAGAAGACGCTTCTGGACGCAACCGCCGGCAAGGTGGACATCCTGATCGGTACCCACCGACTCCTTTCGAAAGACGTGTCATTCCTCGACCTCGGCCTGCTCATTATCGACGAGGAGCAGCGTTTCGGGGTTCGGCACAAGGAGAGACTGAAGAAGTTCGGTGAGGGCGTGCATGTGCTGACTCTTTCCGCCACACCCATCCCGCGGACGTTGAATATGTCCCTCGGCGGGCTACGGGATATGTCGTTGATCGAAACCCCTCCCAAAGACCGGCTGGCGATCCAAACTCTGGTGTCTACCTTCAGCGAGACCCTGGTGCAGTCTGCGATTCTCTCCGAGTTGGGCCGGCAGGGGCAGGTCTTCTTTCTCCACAATCGCGTGGAATCCATCTATTCCATTGCATCTCT
>JAPUME010000064.1 GCA_027294185.1 Acidobacteriota bacterium
CCCTGCCTCCCGGCGGAGGTCTCCCAGCAACTCCTCGCTTGAGGCTTGCGTCAGCGCGGCGCTCAGTTTCTGCTCGAGAACCGACAATCGGTTCTCCAATTCTTCCGAGTCGATTCGCTCCTCCGCCTGATACGCGGTGATCAACTCCTTCAATGAGCGGTTCCGGGACGCGACCGCCGTCGGTAACTCCTCTATTCCTTTTTCCTCTGCCCGGGTGACGACCTCATCGAGAGCGCGGGTACAAGCCACGAGGAAATCCAGAATCTCCTGCGACGAATAGGCTTCTTCATTCTTTCGATCTGAGAAAGATTTTTCTGCACCGGAGGAGCCGGCTGAGAACTGCTCCACGGCCTCCGTCACCGCCTGAGCACAATAAGCCAGGCCGTTGATCCTGCGGCCCCTTCTCGGACGAGCGTTATATTTCTCAAATGCCCGCTCGATTCCCGCCAAAACCGCCGGAAGAGGCCACTGGGCCTCTTTCCACGACTCGATCAGCGCCCAGTCGAGAGTGGAAAGCAGAGCCGGCGTCCCACGGCATCGCTGGAACTGCTCTTCGATCTCGGTAAAGTAGTTGAAATAGTTTTCCACGCCGCTACGACCGCGGAGGGGGTTTGGATTTCTTGCCTTTTTGAGACCGCACCCGCCCGTTCTGTTTTCTATCGTCCCGATCGCGATCCCCGCAGTTTCGATCAAAAATGATCCGCAGGCCCTCCAGCGTCAAATTGGCATCAACTACCGGCTTGAACCGGGAGGCATCCGCCAGCAACGCGGCCTCGCCTCCCGTCGCAATCACACGCATCCCCGTTCCCAGGACCTCACGAAGCCGCTCGAGAATCCCGTCCATCAGCGCCAGGGAGCCATAGTAGAGTCCCGACTGCATGCTGCCCACCGTGCTGGTGCCGATCAGTTTTTCCGGCTGACGCACTTCGACTCGCGGCAAGCGCGCCGTGCGGGCGACCAGCGCTTCGGCGGACACTCCCAGGCCCGGCGCGATGACCCCGCCCAGGTAGTCGCCCTCGGCGGAGATCGTGTCAAAGGTGATCGCCGTGCCGAAATCCACCACCACGCAAGGGCCGCCGTACTTCTCGAAGGCCGCGACGCCGTTCGCAATCCGGTCGGCGCCGACTTCCTGCGGATTGTCGTAGTGGATCGCCATGCCGGTGCGCGTTCCCGGCTCAAGAAACAGAGCCCTGCGTCCAAAATACTTCTTCGCCATTTCCGCCAGAACGGAATTCAAAGGCGGAACGACGCTCGAAATCATCAGGCCCGTGATCTCGTTCGGATCGATACCGTCGAGCGTGAACAGGGTCCGGATCTGGATGCCGTACTCATCCGCCGTCTGGGACAAATCCGTGGTCAGCCGCCAGTGGGCTACCAGCTCCTTTTCCCGGAATAGTCCAAGAACCGAATTCGTATTGCCTACATCGATGACGAACAGCATGCACACACTCACAGTTCTGGGAGACGGAAATTCATTTTACCTCGATAATCTCCGCCGACAACAGACTCTCTTCGGTGCCGTCGTCACGGCGAACGCGCAGGGCTCCCGTCGGCTCGAGAGTCAGCGTAGTAGCCTTGAATTCCTCCGAGGGAATCTTGACCCGAATTCGCTTGCCGGAGGCGAAACTCGAGGCCGCCCCCCACCGTTCAGCAACAGCGCCCGGGCCTTCCGCAAGAAGAAGCCGGTAGTATTGTTCCAGTGCGCGCAACAAAGCGATCAGAATAGCCAGCCGGGAATACTCCCTCTTCCCCTGCAGCCGTAGCGAGGTGGCGATGCGCGTGAGCTCCGAGGGAATCTTCCGGTGATTCACGTTGATGCCGATTCCAACGATGACGTAGTGCAACCGGTCGACCTCAGCGCTCATCTCGGTCAGGATGCCGCACACTTTCTTCTTCCCGAACAGCAGGTCATTCGGCCAGCGGATGTCGGCCTGCAACCCCGTAGCGGAATGAATCGCTTCCCGCACCGCCAGGCCCGCCATCAGGGAAAGCATGGGAGCGTGCGAGGGCGTGAGCGGCGGACGGAGAATCACGGAAAGATAGATCCCCGAGGAACGCTCCGAATACCAGCTGCGCCCGAAGCGGCCGCGCCCGGCCGTCTGCTCCTCGGCAAGAACCACTGTCCCGTGAGGCTCGCCCCCCCCTGCCAGCCTCATGGCGTCACTATTGGTGGATTCGGTGCGGAAATAGTGAACCACGCGGTGGCCGATCTGTTCGGCGCGGAAGTGCTTCCGGACGAGCGAAGGCAACAGGATGTCGGGAAGTTTCTTGAGCTGGTAACCGGTGCCGGTGTGGCCGCGGATATCGACACCCATCGCCCGGAGCTTCTCCACCCATCTCCAGATCGTCGAGCGCGCGACACCGATATGGTCAGCCATCCTGCCGCCGGAAACCACGACGGTGGCATTTTCGACCAGCAGGTCCAACAGCCTGTCGATTCGGCGGTCTATGGCTCCAGTGATCATGTCAACACGGAAAAATAAATCCTGGACCCTTAAGCCGGCTCCAAACGGAAATGTATGTCGGCGGCGGGCGCGGAATGGGTCAAGGCTCCGACGGCGATATAATCCACGCCGGTGTCCGCATATTGGCGGATGTTTCCGAGATTCACTCCGCCCGAAACCTCAAGCGCCACTCGCTCTCCCGGGCGGCCTTGCACCCATCGCACGGATTCCCGAACCTCGTCGGGCGTCATGTTGTCGAGCAGCACCAGCCCGGCCCCCGCCTCCGCCGCTTCGCACAGCTCATCGAGGCTGGTCACTTCGACTTCTACGGGCAGGGCCGTCTCTTTCGCACACTTTCCAAGCGCTGCTTTGAGGCCCCCGGCCAGCCGAATGTGGTTGCTCTTGATCAGGATTCCGTCATCGAGCTGCATGCGATGATTTCGCCCGCCGCCGAGAAGAACGGCGTATTTTTCAAGCGCCCGCAGGCCGGGCAGGGTTTTGCGAGTGTCGCGCAATTCGGCGCGGGTCCCCTTGATCTGCTCGGCGAACTTGCGCGTCAGGGTGGCAATGCCGCTCAGGTGCTGCAAGAAATTCAACGCCACACGTTCCGCCGAGAGCAGCTTCCGCGCCCTCCCCTCCACCTCGGCCAGAACATCACCCGCCGCGACACGGGCACCCTCGGCGACAAGCCCCCGCCAGTTGACGGCCGTATCTAATTGCCGGAAAACAAGCTCGGCCACGGGCAGCCCCGCCACGACCAACTTCTGCTTGGCAGACAGCTTTCCTTCGGCACGAAGCTCGGCAGGGACGGTCAGCTCCGAGGTTCGGTCGCCACTTCCGAGGTCCTCTTCCAGGGCCCGGCGAACCAATTCCTGGAGCTGGTCCAGGGATTCAGCCTGGTCGGACGACAACGAATTATCAGTTTCGGAGGTGGGCAATGGTTCTCGGTTTAAGAACGACCCGTCGGTTTCCTCTCAGCCGAGCCGTTCGAGTGTTTCGACTACCTTCCGATATTTGGACTCGCAATCGGAATGTTTCTGTTCGGCGGCCTCGACGACCTGGCGGGGCGCGCGCTCGCGAAACTGGTTATTGGCGAGCTGTCCTTTCACCTGCCTCAACTCGCCCTCGAGCTTTTCCTTTTCCTTGTTCAACCGGTTGCGCTCGGAGGTCTTGTCTACCTGTTGCTCAAAAAGAATCTGCACTTCGAATTGCGAGGTGGCGCGAATCTCGCCCTGCTCGGAGGTGAGCCGTCCGCGCACAAAATTCAGCGCCTGCAGCCTGGCAAGACGCGCAACGGTCGCCTGGTGGCTGCGGAACAGTTGAACGAGCTTCGCATTCTCACTACCCACACGGGCGCTGGGCCGGGCCCGGGCCGGGACCCCCATTTCTGCCTGAGCGTTTCGTATCGATACGATCAATTCCTGAAGCGACTCCATCCGGTTTTCAGAAACCCTGTCCTCGACGCGGGGCCGGACCATCTCCAGGGGACTCAGGGCCAGGGAGTCAGAGCCTCTCGAGCCCGGAAGCTCGTGCCACAGTTCCTCGGTGATGAACGGCATAAAAGGATGAAGCAGGTGAAGCGACGCATCGAAGACCCGCAACAGGTTGACCCAGGAGGGCGAGACGCGCTCACCTTCGGAAGCCTTCACGATTTCAGGCTTCACCCACTCCAGATACCAGTCGCAGAACTCATGCCAGAAGAAGTGGTAGTTCCCGTGGGCGGCTTCGTGGAAGCGGTAGTTTTCAAGCGCCTCGCCGGTTTCACTGGTCAGCGACGCCAGCCGGGAGAAAATCCAACGGTCGGCCAGGGCCAGGTCCCCTTCCGTTTTCGCGGCGTCGTAGCCAAGCTCGGGGAGCGGTTCGAGCGCCGCTTCAAGCTGCTTTCGATGAGCGGCGGAGAGCTTCTCGAGGTTCATCAGGATAAATCGGCCCGCGTTCCAAATCTTATTGGCGAAGGCTCGATTGGATTCGATTTTCTGTTTGGAGAAAGTGATGTCGGTGCCCGGAGCGGCGCTTCCGAGCAGCGCGAAACGCACGGCGTCAGTGCCGTAGCGGTCGGTCACCTCCAGCGGGTCCATGACATTGCCCTTCGTCTTCGACATCTTCTGTCGCTCGGCGTCGCGGACGAGCGCATGAACATAGACATGGCGAAAAGGAACGTCATTCATAAACTTCATGCCCATCATGATCATCCGCGCCACCCAGAAAAAGAGGATGTCATAGCCGGTCACCAGAAGATCGGTGGGATAGAAGCGTTCGAGGTCGGGAGTCTTCTCAGGCCACCCCATTGTGGCGAAAGGCCACAGTCCGGAGCTGAACCAGGTGTCCAGGACATCGGTTTCCGGGCGGAGCTCAGACCTGGAACAACGCGGGCAGGCAGGCGGAGCTTCATGCCCCACATGAACTTCCCCGCAGCCGTCGCAATGCCAGGCCGGGATGCGATGACCCCACCAGAGCTGGCGCGAGATGCACCAGTCGTGGATGTTATGCATCCAGTCGAAATAAATCTTGGTGTAGTTCTCTGGCACAAAGCGGATGCGGCCTTCCTCGACCACGCGAATGGCCGGCTCGGCCAGAGGGGCGGTCCGGATAAACCATTGCGTCGAAACCAGCGGCTCGAGCACCGTCCTGCAGCGCTGGCAGGTGCCCAGGCTGTGGGTGTAACTCTGTGTCTTTTCGAGCAGCCCCTGCTCGGTGAGGTCTTTGAGCACCAGCTTGCGCGCCTCGAACCGCTCAAGACCCGCGTAGGCCCCGGCCTCCTCGCTCATCAGGCCGTCGGTGCCGATCACCTGGACCTGCGGAAGATGGTGCCGTTCGCCGATCTGGAAATCATTGGCGTCGTGCGCGGGGGTCACCTTGACGGCGCCGGTGCCGAACTTTGGATCGACGAACTGATCGGCGACCACCGGAATGGCACGGTTCATCAGCGGTAGAATGACTTTTTTTCCCACAAAGTCACGGTAGCGCGGGTCGTCGGGATGTACGGCCACCGCCGTATCGCCGAGCATGGTTTCCGGGCGGGTGGTCGCTACGCTCAAGTGTCCGGAGCCTTCGGCCACCGGATACCGGATGGTCCAGAGCTTCGTCTGCCGCTCCTCATGGACCACTTCCAGGTCGCTGACCACCGTGCCGCAACGGGGGCAGGTGTTGGTTATGTAGCTGCCGCGGTAGATCAGCCCGTCGCGGTGGAGACGAACGAACGCCTCGACCACCGCTTTCGAATAGGGCGGGTCCATCGTGAAACGCTCCCGCGACCAGTCGCAGGACGCCCCGAGGCGGACCATCTGTTTCAGGATGGTTCCTCCGCTCTCTTCCTTCCACTGCCAGCACCGCTTGACGAACTTCTCCCGGCCCATCGCCTCGCGGGCCTTCTGCCCTTCGCGCCGCCGGGTAATTTCGGTATCGGGGCCGGGCGGAAGGTTAGGGAGCCGTTCCCGGCCTAATTCGCGCTCGACGATCATCTGCGTGGCGATGCCGGCGTGATCGGTTCCCGGCAGCCACAGGACGTTTGCGCCGCGCATCCGCCGAAATCGCATCAATGCGTCGATTTCGGTGTGCTCGAGCATGTGCCCCATATGGAGAGAGCCGGTAATGTTCGGAGGGGGAATGACCAGAGAGAAACGCGACCGAGACGCCTCGTCCGAGGCGCGGAACAGTCCCTTCCGGACCCACCCCGTAGCCCACTTCGGCTCGATCGATTGGGGAGAGTAAACCTTGGAAATTTCGGCGGTCAGGCGCGATTCTCCTTGTCAGGGTGTTGGGAACAGAGCAATTCTACTGTCTCGCTACTATATCGACTGCCGAGAGGGCAGTCAAATCTCCCGCTCGCCCTGAAAATTTGAAAATCGGCGCTTTTCCGTGTAACATTCTTCCCGAACCATCGGTAAACAACACGAAAAGTTAGGGCCCATTACCACCCGTCCGCCATAAGTGAAACTATGACGCAAGCCTTGAATGATCCGCCTTTGCCGCTGACCACCCTGAGCGAGGAGGAGCAACTTTTTGTCTCCAGTCTCGGTGAGTTTGCGGCCAAAGAGATCGGTCCGCATGTGGCCGAAATGGATCGCTCCGGTGTCTTCAAGCCCGACCTCATCCGGCGCTTTTTCGAGCAGGGATTCATGGGCATCGAGGTGCCGGAAGCCCTGGGAGGCAGCGGCGGGACTTTCTTCCTGTCCGTGCTGGCCGTGGAGACCCTGGCACGGGTAGACGCCTCGGCCGCGGTCATCGTGGACGTGCAGAATACGCTGGTCAATAACGCCCTGCTCCGCTGGGGAACCGACGAACAGAAGAAAAACTACCTCCCTCGACTTGCCACTGATACCGTGGGCGCTTACGCGCTCTCGGAGGCCGCGTCCGGCAGCGACGCTTTCGCGCTCGAGACGCGGGCGGTGGAGGATGGCGATTCTTACCTGCTCAACGGGCAGAAACTCTGGACCACGAACGGCGCCGAAGCCGGCATCTTCATCGTCTTTGCCACCCTCGACCGCAAGCTCGGCTACAAGGGGGTGACGGCTTTCCTTGTGGAACGTGAATCGCCCGGCTTCAAGGTGGGGAAAAAGGAGGACAAGCTGGGCATACGGGCCAGTTCAACCTGCGAACTGATTCTCGAAGACTGCCGCGTGCCCAAGGCGAACGTCCTCGGCCCGGTGGGCAAGGGCTACAAGGTGGCGATTGAAACTTTGAATGAAGGGCGTATCGGAATCGGGGCCCAAATGGTGGGAATCGCGCAGGGGGCGCTGGATGCCGCAATCGCCTATTCACGGGAGAGAAAACAGTTCGGAAAACCCGTTTCCCAATTTCAGGCGATTCAATTCCAGATCGCCCATCTGGCCACTGACATTGAAGCGGCAAGATTGATGGTCTATAACGCCGCCCGGCTGAAGGATTCAGGCCGGTCTTTCCTGAAAGAGGCGGCCATGGCGAAATACTTCGCTTCGCAGGTGGCCGAACGGGTCGCTTCCCAGGCGATCGAGGTCTTCGGCGGCTACGGTTATTCGAAAGATTATCCGGTCGAGAAATTTCTTCGCGACGCAAAGATCGGCAAGATTTACGAGGGAACTTCCTTCATGCAGCTTCAAACCATCGCCAAGGCGATCCTCGGCAGCTAATCGCGGCCAATCCTACTGATCAGGAAAACAGGGGTTCTATTCTCTTCGTTCGGCGGCGGTGCTGGCAAGCTCGCGCAGACGCGCCCGTACCCTGCCGGCATCAGGCGCGGAGGGAGCATTACGCAAATAGAGCTCGTATTCCTTGCGTGCCGCATCGGTTTCCCCCACGCCTTCCAGGGTGACGGCCAGGTTGTAGTGTGCCAGGGAATTCGCAGGCTGGATCCGGACCGCCTCCCGGTACTCCTCGATGGCCTTGATAAACTCGCGATTCGAGCGCAAAGCATTGGCCAGGTTCAACCGTGTCGCAAGATCGTCAGGGCGAACACGGAGCACCTCCCGGTAATGTTCGATCGCCTCGCGGTAGTTCCCCTGGCGGCGGAGAACTGCCGCCAGCCCGGCGTGAGCATCCGCATACTCGGGCTGAGCCCTCACCGCATGGCGAAATTCCATCGCGGCTCCCTCCAGGTCGCCCTGACGCCATAGCGCCACACCCAGATTCTGCCGTGCCTCGGTGAGGTTCGGCCGCCACTTCAGCGCCTGGCGGAGATACCCTGCTGCGCCTTCAAAATCTCCCTGGCTGATAAGAATGGTTCCGAGGATGACCATGCCCTGCGCCCAGCGGGGCCGTAGTTCGATGCCCGTTCGCAGTTCCCCGGCCGCTTTCTCCTGATTGCCCATCTTCCAGTAGGCAAGGCCCAGGTTGCCTCTCGTCATGGCATCCTCGGGGCGGAGGCGAAGGGCGTCTTCGTAGACCGTAGCGGCCTCCGCATATTCTTCCCGAACAAAGTAGGTATCTCCCAACTCACGCTGAACAAGGAAGCTCGCGGGTTGAATGGCCACCGCCTGGCGACCGGCCGAGACCGCGCCGTCCGTGTCGCCGATCTCGCGCAGCGCACGTCCCAGCTTCCGGTACAGTGAGGCGTCCCCGGGACGCCACCTCAGCGCGTCACGATAGGTGGGGACCGCAAGATCGTAGGAACCATCTTCGGTAAGCATATCGCCGAGCGCGGCCAGGGCTTCCGGGTACGCGGCCCGGAGCTCGACGGATTTTTCGAGCTGCTGCCGGGCTTCCGACTTGTTGTCCAATGCCTTGAGCACCATCGCCAGGCGGTAATGATATTCGGGACTCTCCGGCCGAAGCCGGACCGCCTCGCGATACTCGGCCTCCGCCTCTTCGATCTCCTCGGTAGCCTGAAGCGCATTGGCCAGGTGCGAGTGGACCTCCGGGTCCCCGGGATTCAAGCGAACCGCCTCACGGTACTCCCGCAGGAATCCCGTTATGTTCCCGGCCGCCTCCAGAGCTTCTCCGAGATTCGAGCGGTAGGCCGACTCCTCGGGCGCCAGGTCTACGGCCCTCTGTAATTCGAGAAGCGCACCTCCCAGGTCCCCGGTTTTGCGCAGGGTGAGCCCCAGGGTCTCGTGGAGCTCGGGGTCATCCGGTATCAGGCGCAGGGCTTCCCGAAATTGTGCCACCGCCGCGGCATGGTTGCCGACACCCAGATAGGTGGCGCCGATCTCCACATTGGCAGCGACGTGGTCGGGTTGCGCCGCCAGAATTCTCCGAAACTCCCGCAACGCCCCGCCGAAATCACCTGCCTGCCGAAGGGCCATTCCCAGATGGAAGCGGAAGTCGATGTTGTCCGGCCGAAGCGTGGCCGCCTCGCGGTAGTGGCGGATGGCCCCGATCAGATCCCCCCGTGCTTTCAGAAGGTGGGCCAGGTTGAAATGAAGATCGGGATTGGTGGGGCGACGCTCGACGCTCCGTTCATACTCGGCAATGGCTCCGGCAACGTCACCGCTCTGGGTCAGAACACCGGCCAAATCCATGCGAACTTCATCGTCAGCGGGCGCGAGCTCAATTGCCCGGCGAAAATGTTCGGCAGCCTGCGGGTACTGTTTGGCCTTCTCAAAGGTCTTTCCCAAACGCTGGTGCAACTCCGCGCTCTGCGGGGATAAGGCAAGGGCACGGCGGTAGGTCTCGATGGCCTCCTCGATTTGTCCCGTGTCGGCCAGGACACCGCCAAGGTGAAGGAGAGCTTCGGAATTATCGGGCTTTCGGCGAAGCTCGGCGCGGTATTCTTCTATTGCCGCCTGGAGTTCGCCCTGCACCTCGAGGAGAACTCCTATGTTGATGTGCACACCGGGGAAATCCGGCCTGAGGCGCGCCGTTTCACGATACTCGCGCAGTGCCGCTTTTAGCTCCCTGCGAGCCGCGAAGGTATTGGCCAGATTGTAGTGAGCTTCGACGTAATCGGGTCGGAGTTCCAGCGCTTTGCGGTATTCAGCAGCGGCCTCAGGCCAGTTCTGCTGCTGGTA
>JAPUME010000065.1 GCA_027294185.1 Acidobacteriota bacterium
TGGTCAGCCGCAAGGCCATCCTGGAGGAAGAGCAGGAAGCGCGAAAAGGAGAATTGCGTGAAAAGCTGTCCGAAGGAGCGGTGCTGACGGGCCGGGTCAAGAACCTCACCTCTTACGGAGCCTTTGTAGATCTGGGTGGTACGGACGGTCTGTTGCACGTTACCGACCTTGCCTGGGGCCGCGTCAATCATCCTTCCGAGGTTCTAAAATTGGACCAGGAAATTTCGGTGAAGGTTCTTCACGTCGACCCGGAAAAGGGCAGAATATCGCTGGGGTTGAAGCAATTGTCCGAGGACCCGTGGAACGGTGTCGCGGAAAGATACGCTGTGGAAAGCAGGGTGAAAGGCCGGGTCAGCAGTATTACCGACTACGGCGCCTTTGTGGAATTGGAAACGGGCGTAGAAGGGCTGATCCACATCTCTGAGATGACGTGGGGCAAGCGGCTCAGACATCCCTCCAAGGTGGTCAGTGTAGGGGATTCGGTGGAAGTGATGATTCTGGACCTGAACCGATCCCAGCGCCGCATCTCCCTCAGCTTGAAAAAGGTGGTCGATGATCCGTGGACGACTCTCGTATCCCGGTACTCCGAGGGGACCCTCGTCGAGGGCACCGTCCGGAATCTGACCGATTTCGGCGCCTTTGTGGAAATTGAAGAGGGGGTGGACGGGTTGGTCCATCTTTCCGACCTTTCCTGGACACGCAAGGCCAAGCATCCCTCTGAGATCTTGAAAAAGGGCCAGAAATTGAAGGTGGTCGTCTTGAAGGTGGATTCGGCGAACCGGCGGCTTTCCCTGGGACTGAAGCAGCTCCAGCCTGACGTTTGGGAGGCCTTCTTCTCCCGAATCAAGGTTGGGGATACGCTTCCGGGAAAAGTTTCCCGCAAGGTTCCCTTTGGAATCTTTGTGGAACTGGAGGAAGGCATCGAAGGGCTCTGTCATAGCTCGGAGATCGTCTCCGGAGACGCGGAAGACTCAGCGAATGCGGTTGAGCCGGAAAGCAAACTGCTCTTCCAGGTGATCAAACTGAATCCGCAGGAAAAGAAGGTAGGGCTGAGCATGAGAGAAGTTGACCAGAGTTCTTTAACCGAATCGGCCGAAGAGCAGCCCCCTGTCGAGACTGAAGAAAAGGCTTCGGCCGAGATTCAGGAGAAGGATTCAGGCCAGGCTGAGGAGTCGGTGGAGACTCTCCCCGCTTCGGTTCCCGAATCGGCTCCGAATCCCGAATCGGCCTCGGAGGAGCCCGCCGGGGCGGAGAAGCCACCGGCCGAGAGCGGGACGGCTAACATTGTGGATGCTTCCACGGTGACCAGCTCGGAGGAGCGCTGAAATAGAGATTCGGTTCTTGAAGCGGACTTTCCATTTCCTATAGCTTTAGCAAAGGGTGTTGAACTGTAGAGAAGGTTGAGTGCAGGGGGGCTGCGAGTGGTTTTCCGGAGTCTCGCAACTGCTTATTAACCTACCCTGATGAGACCTCTTTTCCGAGCGTCCCAGTCGTGGTAAGTTGAAAGTTGAATACTGGGCTTCCGTTAAGGGGAGTTTCCTGAGAATAGGGAGTTGGTGATGACAAAAGCGGACCTGATTGATGAGGTATCCCGGGCGGTCGAGTTGGGTCGCAAGGACTCGGAAATTATTGTTGAGACCATATTGGACAGTATCGTCAAAGCCTTGCGAAGTGACGACAAGATTGAGATCCGGGGCTTTGGCAGCTTCCGAACGCGCCAGCGGAATGCCCGCATCGGACGGAATCCCAAGACGGGAGAGCAGGTACAAGTCCCCGCAAAGAAGGTGCCGTACTTCAAGCCGAGCAAAGAGCTAAAGGATTTGGTCAATGGCACCCACCGCACCGAAGCGGCTCCTGCTCCCACCAGTGGGTGATCGGTTCCCATACGCCGTTCGACCAACCCCATGGTCCCGGCATTTCCTGTCCCGCGTTATACCCGGATTTGAGACATGGACTACTTATGGAGTCCCTGGCGGTACCGTTACGTCGCCCGGGCGGACCAGAACGGGGAGTGTGTTTTTTGTGAGAAGAGTGCCCTGGAACCTGCCCGGGATGCCGAAAGCCTGGTCCTTTTTCGGGGCGAGAGAAACTTTGTTCTGCTGAACCTTTATCCTTACACCACCGGCCATACCCTGGTCGTTCCCTATGCCCACATTGCCGGCACCGACAAAGCCGACCGGGAAACCCTCCATGAAATGATCGACCTTGCCCAGCGGGTCCAGAGTGCGCTGGCGGAGGTCTACACTCCTCAGGGGTACAATTGGGGGATGAATATCGGGCAAAGTGCCGGGGCAGGGGTTGAAGACCACATCCACCTGCATGTTCTTCCGCGCTGGAACGGTGACTCGAACTTTATGACGGTTATCGGCGAGACTCGGGTGGAACCGGAATCCCTGGCCACGACCTACGAGAAAATGCGCCCCTTTTTCACTTCCTCGAAGCGATGAAACCCCTCCGATGCCCTTCCTCATCGATGCGGCGAGAAAGTTTGACTCCGTGAATCACGGGACATAGAATCAATTCCGGCGAAGGTTACCCCAAACCGGGAATCAGTCCCCGAGCCATTCGTTCATAGCATCATGTCCATCCGGTCCGGTCATATCATTTTCCTTGCCCTGTTGTTGTTCTGCATCGGGATGGGTTCCCTGGGCGGGCTTCTGTTCGTCCACTCGACCGACCTGCCCCAGGTGCGCCAGTTGCAGGACTACCGCCCCGATGTCATCACGGAACTTTATGCCGCCGACGGGACGCTCATCGGCAGCTTTGCGCTGGAACGGCGCATGGTGGTCGAATATGACGAAATTCCCGAGGTGCTGCGCGAGGCGATCATTTCCATCGAGGACCGGAGATTCTGGGACCATTGGGGCCTCGATGTCGTGGGCATCGCTCGCGCGGCAATCGTAGACATCTCCCGCTGGCGACTCGCACAGGGAGCAAGCACGATTACGCAACTCTTAACCCGGGTTCTTTTCCTTTCACCTGACAAACGGTTCCGAAGGAAGATCGAGGAAGCACTGCTGGCCATCCAGATTGAACGGAACTTCACCAAACGCCAGATCTTCACCCTCTTCTGCAATCAGATATTTCTGGGAAACGGCAATTACGGATTCCAGGCGGCGGCCCAACATTATTTCGGGAAGAACCTGGCGGAGCTGACCCTGCCTGAGGCGGCCTTGCTGGCAGGCCTGCCGCAAGCGCCCAGCGCCTATTCGCCCCTTCGTTACCCGGAGCGGGCCCTGGCGCGGCGCAACCAGGTGCTCGATGCAATGGTGAGCAACGGGAAGATATCGCCCCAGCAGGCGGCCTCGGCCCGGGCCGCCCCGCTCGGCGTCGGTGTGGCGGAGCAGGAGGATGATTTCGCCCGCTACTTCGTTGAGGAGATTCGCAAGCAACTGGAAAGCAAGTTCGGCACAGCCACGGTCCACGAAAGGGGCCTGCGTGTCCACACAACCCTGGATGTGAAACTCCAACGGATTGCCCAGGCGGCCTTGCGCGGTGGGCTCCATGTCTATGACAAGCGGAGAGGCTGGCGAGGCGCTGAGTTGAATATCCTCCAAAACCCTACGACCACCGCTGAGGGTGAACCTGTCACCTTGCTTACCTATAAGCACAAGGACTGGGAAAGATCGATTCGGCCCGGCGATTCCGTCCACGGGTTGATTACCCTGGTTCGGCCCGATCATGCTCGCTTCAGGATGGGGCCCCTGAGGGGCCGATTGACGCGCCCCGACTTTTCCTGGACGGGGACCATGAGTCCTTCAAGGGTTTTTCGCCCGGGTGACGTGGTGCTTCTCAAGGTCCGCGAGATCAGCCAGGGTCGAGTCCGCGTGGAGTTGGACCAGAGGCCGTTGGTCCAGGGAGCGCTCGTTGCGCTTGAGAATCGAACCGGCCGGATTCTGGCGATGGTCGGCGGGTACGATTTCCGGGAAAGCCAGTTCAATCGAGCAACTCAGGCCCTACGTCAGGCCGGTTCTTCCTTCAAGCCTTACCTTTATTCAGTGGCCTTGATGCAGGGGCTCGGCCCCTTTGACACCATTGTCGACGAAGAATTCACCATGGAGGAAGCGCCGGGTCGCATCTGGGCTCCGCAGAACTACGACCGGCAGTTCAAGGGGGAAATCACACTGCTCGAGGCGCTGGCCGAATCCCGAAATGTTCCGGCGGTCAAGCTTCTCCAGGAGGTGGGGATTCAGAATCTGGTCGACCTTGCCCGCAAGTTCGGTATCACTTCTCCGTTGGTTCCGAATCTTCCCCTGGCGTTGGGAGCCTCCGAGGTGCTCCTGTTGGAACACACCGCGGCATTTACCGCGTTTCCCAATGACGGGATTCGCGTCGTGCCCCGGTATATGGAAAAGGTGGTGTCTTATCACGGAGGGCCCATTGAAGAGTACCCTCCACAGGTCGTCGAAGTTCTTCCAGCGCCCATCGCCCGGTTGGCATTATCCATGCTTCGAGAAGTTGTCAATTCGGGGACCGCCCGACGTGCCAAAAGTCTGGGTCTGCCGGTGGCCGGCAAGACCGGAACCACGAACAATTATTCCGACGCTTCCTTTGTCGGATTTTCTTCCTCCATCACCTGCGGTGTTTGGGTAGGGTTCGATGATCGGCAGTCTCTGGGTCCGGGGGAGGAGGGAGC
>JAPUME010000066.1 GCA_027294185.1 Acidobacteriota bacterium
GGTCACCTCTTCTACAAACAGCAGTTTTCCCATTACATCATAGCGGTCGAGTACCGCTTCGTCGGTGACCAGGCCCCCGGCGGCCCGAATTGGGCGCGAAGGAACAGCGGCATCATGTTGCATTCGCCGCCCCCCGAGACCATGGGAAAGAACCAGAACTTCCCCATCTCGATCGAGGTGCAACTGCTCGGCGGCCTGGGAGAAGGCGAGCGCCCCACGGCCAACCTGTGCACCCCGGGAACTCACGTCGTCATGGAGGGAAAACTCGTCACTCGCCACTGCGTCGAATCCCGATCCAAGACCTTTCACGGCGATCAGTGGGTGCGCGCAGAAGCGATGGTTTTGGGCAGTTCCACCCTCCGGCACACGGTCAACGGAGAGGAGGTCCTCTCCTACGAAATGCCGCAGATCGGAGGCGGGTCCGTCTCAGGATTCGACGAGGCAGTGAAACTTGACGGCAAGCTTCTTGATGAAGGTTACATTTCCCTGCAGGCTGAGAGCCATCCGGTTGAATTCCGCAAGGTGGAGCTGCTCAATCTGGCAGGATGTATGGACCGCGAAGCGTCGAACTACAAGAGCTACTACGTGAAGTCCGACAGCGCCCAGTGCCGGTGAATTTCGGGGCGTTCATCCACGGAATCGAACACGACCACTCCTCGGGGCAGCAGCCTTGCGCTTGCGGCGAATTAAATCGGAGGGCACCATGAATAAATTCAATCGTCGTCGATTTCTCGGAATGGCCGCGGGCGCAGCCGGGGCTTTATCAGGTGCGGCCTGCGGGACCTCCGTCAACCTCGGTTCCACCGCCGCCGGGCCGTCGGTCGAAGACCTGGACCGTGCCGCGGCCACCCCGATCGTGGATCTGTCCGGACTGGACCGGCCTGTCATCATCGACTCAATCCGCCTGCTGGAGAACGACGGTGAGCAGTTCGTCCACGTTCGTTCGAAAGACGGCGCCGAGGGGCTCTCACTGACAAACCGGCGTCCCCATTTTGCCCCGATCCTTGAAAATCGTATCGTTCCGTTCTTCCTCGGCAAAGACGTGCGCAAGCTCGAATCGGAACTTCTCTTCGAACTCTACCGTTACCGTTCGAACTACAAGTTGCAGGGTCTGGCCTTCTGGTCGGCGCAGGCGTGGGTCGAGTTCGCCATTCTGGACATGCTGGGCCGCATGACGGGCAAGTCGATGGGCGAACTGATGGGCGGAGTGATTCGCAAAGAGATCGACTTCTACGTCGCCAGCGGGCGGCGCGACTCGACTCCGGAGGAAGAGGTGGAGTATCTTCAGTCGCTCATTGAGGAGACCGGTGCGAAGGCGGTGAAGTTCCGTCTGGGCGGCAGGATGAGCCGCAATCGGGATGCCTCGCCGGGTCGGACCGAAGCGTTGATTACCCTCTCCCGCAAGACCCTGGGGGATGCCATCGACCTGCACGGCGATGCGAACAGCACCTACGACTCCACCCCGGCGATCCGCGTGGGCCGATTACTCGAGGAGATCAACGCCGTCTACTTCGAGGAGCCCTGCCCGTTCGACCACCTGGAAGATACGAAGAAGGTGACCGACGCGCTGAGGATTCCGGTATCGGGCGGTGAGCAGGAGTACAGCGAGCGGCGTTTCCGCTGGATGATCGCCAACCGGGGCGTCGACATCGTGCAGCCCGATCTCCACTACTACGGCGGCATGATTCGATCGATGCGGGTGGCGAACATGGCGGATTTGGCCGGTCTGCCCACGACGGTCCATATCTCAGGCGGCTTCGGCTTTATCTACATGTTGCATTTCGGCTCGCGCACGAAAGACATCGGCCGCTACCAGGAATACAAGCGTAATATCGAGCGTTATCGCGACTGGTTCGATCCGAAGCTCACCATCAGAAACGGAAAGCTCTCGGTGCCCGAGGGCCCCGGTGTCGGAATCAGGAACATCTCCGATGTGATCAAGGGTGCGAAGAGTGTGGCTTAGATTCTGAAAAGGGCTCCTGCGAGGCTCCCTCGCCGACCCCGTGCGAAATTTGCCTTCTCCGTCCACCTGTGTTGAATGGCTGATTCCAACCCTGAGCGGCTGGTAAACTTCCCACTTTCGTATTTTCTAAAATCTGGTTAAAGTATTACGATTGGTAACAGTTGGCGCTGCGGCGTGTGAAGCAGAAGGGATGGTTCTGCCGCGCGGAAGCTTTTGTTCCGGTCGGGAAACCCCTGGAACCGTTGGACCATCAAAGTATAAGTCGAAGGGTTTTCAGGGTATTGAATTAAAGGGGAAGAGTTTTGCCGTGTCGGGGCTTTTCTGCCCGCCTGGATCAACCCTGCAATCATTTCAATCTGGGAGGAAATGGAAGAATGATATTTTCGACTCGCGGGAACAAGGACCGGCAATCCTACCTGGCTTTCTATCTGCTTGTTCCTCTCCTCCTGACTATGACCGGTTGTGGCGACAACTTCCGCAGCATCATAACGGACCCTGTGGATCCCAGCACGGAATTTGGGGTCTTGTATATTCAGATCCAGGACGCGCCTCTGGATAACGTGGTGAATTTCAAGATTGAGATCGATGCCGTCGAGCTGAACCCGGGCTCGCGGGGAGTCCTGAGCGGATCGACCGAAATCGACCTGATCACCCTGCAGCAGAGCACGCGTCTGGTGAGGGGAATCGGTTTGATCCAGGCCGGCGAATTCACCAGCGTGACTCTCACCTTTACTCCCCCCATCATCAAGCTTTGCCCGGGCAACCCGCCTGACTGTACGATGTCAGAGGAGATAACCCCCACCCTGGTCAACGACACTGTGACTCAGGATGTGAACCTTTCCATTGGCCCCGGCAATCCTCAGCTCCTTCTGATTGACTTTGACATTCCCGCCTCGCTGGTGACCGACGGCTCAGGATCCATCACCGGAGTCGATCCGGTGGTCACCCTATCCACTCGAGACGTCCTGACCGAAGTGGATGAAGTGAACGAGTTGGGCCGCGTGGATGCCGTCTTTCGGAATGACCCCGCCGCAACGGAAGGAAGCTTCTTTCTTGAATCTTTC
>JAPUME010000067.1 GCA_027294185.1 Acidobacteriota bacterium
AAACAGCGCCTACCTTCTTGTTGCAATCTCAATATCAACATCCTGCCGCCGGTAGAGGCAGGTTCCGTTCACATCCTCACACACATAGTAGAGAGCATAGGCGGGAATCTGAATCGTCTCACCGCTCGATGAGGCAGGCGAGCGAATCTCAAATTCCACCTTGCGGGTTTCGAGGCTGACGGCTTGGGGAGGATTCGCTACGGTGTGGCGACGGCTGTCCGCCGCCCACCCTTCCGGCGGGTTGACCCAGAATACCAGGTCGTCGGCTTCATTGTTCCAATGAGCCTTGATCTCGGTGTTGGGACGGAAGGTCACATGGATGCGGACGGGTTTTCCCGGCTCAGCGGTGGAGGGCACCACAGCCGTCTCCGCATGAACGAAGCCTCGCTTGTCGCGGTAGATTCTGCCGCGCGGGTCGGGTTCGGCTTGCCCGTTAGTCCCGGCCTCGAACACTTTCTGCGGGGAGGCGATTTCGGCGCCGCCGGGCTCGGTCACGAGTACGGAGGGTGTCTCGCCGCGCGCGCTGATCTCCCGTCGTGCGGTGGAGACCCAATCGTAGAAGGGATAGGGTTTCGCGAGGCGGGGGCCGAACTGCTGAATGCGCCGCCGCCAGATGTACTGGTTGGGGTCGAGGTCGAGCGCGTGACCCCAGTGGTTGACCGCCGTCTGGAAGTCGTCGGATTGGCGGAGGTCGGAGTCATAGCGGCGCCGGTAGGATACTCCCAGGCGGAAGTGCGCGTCAGCGTCTTCCGGGTTGAGCCGGATGGCCTGCTGGTAGGCGGCAATGGCTTCCAGCAGACGGGGGTCCTCGCCCCACAGGAAAAGGCCGTCGCCGTAAGCGCGCCATGCGTCTCCTGTGCCGTGGCTGGTACCGGCTTTCAGTTGTTTTAAGTCGGGCGGCGAGGATGAGGAGGGCTGCGAGGGGAGGTTCTCCGGTTTCTCGTAGGAGAGGTTCAGAAACTCCTCCTCGATCGTTTCCGGCCGGGCGCGGGTGAGGCGCACGATGCCGTGCTCGTCGATGGCTAAGGTTCGCGGCACGGTGGAGACGCCGGTGAGGTTGAGCGAGTCGACGATGATCGGCCAGCCCATCTGCTTCCACTGCATGAAGAGCCGGCAACGGTCGGGATGCTGCTCCTGAATGATGCCGATCATCTGAAACTTTCCGTCTTGCTGAAGCTGTTTCGTCGCTTCGTGCCAGCCCGGCACGTGCACGCGGCAGCCCGCTCACCAGGAAGCGAAATGGTGCAGGATGATCTTCTGGCCTCGGAAATCGGAGAGCGCCACCGGCCGCCCATCCTCCAGGGAAGGGAAGATGGTGTTCGGATAGGCTTGGCCCACCTTTGTGCCGATTTCGAGAGTGGGCGAGGGTTTACTGCTGTGGGTAATCGTAACTCCCAAAGCGGCCAAAAGGATAAGGCCCACGAATGGCTTCATGAGCGTACCTCAAAAGAAAATTTCTGAACCCGGACTTGGGACCTTCGGGAAAGAACTATTCTCCCGTTACAATCCTTCACTGACAAACCTTTTCGCGTATTCCTTGAGAATGCACCGGTCTTCGACCACTTCCAGCCCCGCCTCGCGAGCACGCTGGGCAGCCTGAGGATGCGAGACACCCTCCTGCATCCAGATCATACGAGCTTTCATCTGAATGGCCTGCTCCACGATTTCAGGAACGTATTCCGAGCGCCGAAAGACGTTTACGATTTCTACCGGTTCCCTCACCTCAAGCAGGGTAGGGTAGCAGCGCTCGCCGAGCACCTCGGATTCATTCGGATTGATGGGAATGATATGGTAACCCTGCTGTTGCATGTAGGCTGAAACCCCGTGGCTGGGACGTTCGGTCTTCGAAGAAAGTCCCACTACGGCGATGTTGCGAAGTTTGGTGAGGGCTTCGTGGATAGTATCCTCAGGCATTATTCCTCTTCGTACTTGGATGTTTGATTGCCTCTAAGATACCAGATTTCCCAACGTGACATTCGATTCGTCTTTTTCTTTTACCAAGAGGATTACTTTTTCGGGTTCAGCCCGTAGGTTTAGCGAGTGCAATAGAGTCAGCCTTTCCAGTGTTTCAGGCGCTGAACCTCACCCGGTCTCAGGTTTCGAAACTGACCCAGGCGCAGCCCTTTCGCTGTCAGGCAGCCGATGCGCACGCGGCTTAGCTTCGCGACCGGGTGTCCAACGGCCTCGAACATTCGCCGCACGTGGTGGTAACGGCCCTCGATGAGAGTGATTTCATACCAGGACTTGTCGCCTTCTGCGAGCGCAAGAATCGTGCAGGGGGCCATCTTTCGACGATCCAGAGTTATCCCCTTTTCCAGCCGTTTGAGCGTCTTCGGGTCGAGCATGCCGCGAACCTTGGCGTGGTAGGTCTTCGGCACGCGGTAGGCGGTCGTCGTCAGGCGTTCGGCCAGCTCACCGTCGTTGGTCAATACCAGCAAGCCCGAGGTTTGAAGGTCCAACCGCCCGGCGGGAAAAATGCGTCCCTTGGTCCCCTTAATCAAATCCAACACGGTCGGTCGTTTGAGCGGATCGGAGACCGTGGTCACATACCCGCGGGGTTTGTTCAACAGGAGGTAGACGGGCCTCCCGGGGCCCCGCAGGAGCTTGCCGCTGACCTTGATGTGGTCGCTTTCGGGGTCTGCCTTGGTGCCGAGCTTGGTGACGGTTCGGCCGTTCAGGGTGACCGCGCCTTGAAGGATCAGCTCTTCAGCCTTCCGGCGGGAGGTAATGCCCGATGCGGCGATAATCTTCTGGAGCCTTTCAAGCATTCTCCGCACCGGTCTGCGGCGCTTCCGGCTCCGATTCGGAAGGTGAGGCGTCGGTAAACACGGCTTCTTCTCCCAGGGAAGCCCGTGCCAGCTCCTCGAATTCCTTGAGGCTCGGCAACTCGCCTACGTCGTTCAATCCGAACTGAATCAGGAAATCCCGTGTGGTCCGGTAGAGTATGGGTCTGCCGATGACCTGCTTCCTTCCGGAGGGCGTGACCAGCTTTTTTTCAAGAAGACTCTTGATCACGCCGCCGGCATCGACGCCGCGAATTTCCTGAATCTCCGGCAAGGTAACCGGCTGGCGGTAGGCGATGACCGCCAGGGTTTCGAGAGCCTGTCGGGAAAGCCTCACGGGCGGCTTCAGGCTCTTCACGAAACTTCGGACCACCTCGTGATGTTCGGCCTTGGAAGAGAATTTGTATCCGCCCGCCACGCGGCGAATCTCCATTCCGTGCTGTGTCGATTGATACTCCTCGATCAGCTCCTCAAGCGCAGTTTCGATCCGGCCGGGCTCCACACCCTCCAACACTTGAGAGAGGGTCTTGAGGCTCACCGGTTCCGGGGCCACATAGACAATCGCTTCGACGAGGGCCTTGAGATTCTCTTCATGGACCATAACCTGGGTTCCTCGAACCTTCGGCTCTGATTGTGCCAAGCCGGATTCTTTTCTATCGGTAGTTTTCTTCCAATCCCTTCTGCAACCAATCGGTAGGGGCCCCGTCCAGGA
>JAPUME010000068.1 GCA_027294185.1 Acidobacteriota bacterium
GATCTGATTCATCGCCATGGCCAGAGCTTTCTGGGTCTCCGGGCTCAAAGCGCCAAGCGACATCGCCTGAGTGCAGAATCGCTTCCAGATCGACTCCACCGGCTCCACTTCATCCAGCGAAATCGGGCGAGCCGGCGCAAAGCGGAAAAGATCGCGCAGGGTCATCGCATCGCGGTGATCGACCAGTTCCGTGAACTTGTGGAAGGCGTCGGTATCCCCCCGGCGGGCGACTTTGTGAAGGTTCCTGATCACATCGGGACTGAAGGCATGGCGCTCCGTGCCCTTGCGAAAGCGGTAGATGCCTGCAAACTCCAAACGGTCCTGGGAAGTGGCATAGGCATTTGCATGTCTTTCCAGGACGTCGATCGCGATATCCCCCAGAGTCCGGCCCCCCACTGCGGAACGAGTATCGGGGAAGAAGCGATCCACTACACCCTTATCCAGCCCGATGATTTCGAAGAATTCTCCGCCCTGATAGCTGGCCAGGGTAGAGATGCCCATCTTGGAGAGAATCTTTTTGATGCCCGCCTCCATCGCGGCGCGGAAGTTACCGAGCGCCTGGTCCACTCTCTGATCTCCCCATTCTCCCTGCCACGCAAGCTCCCCCACCGCCTCCAGGGCCATGTAGGGGTTCACCGCCGCAGCGCCGAAGGAAAGCAGGCAAGCCAGGTGATGAGATTCCCAGGCTTCGGCCGTTTCAACCACCAGGTCGGCACGGTTCCCCATCCCCTCCGCCACCAACTGCTCGGCAATGCCGGCCGTCATCAGCAGCATGGGCACTGCGGCGCGTTCGCTGCTGACCCCGCGGTCGGAGAGAATCAGGATGGTGTTGCCTTCCTCGACGGCTGTAGTGGCCTCTTGAATGATGCGCTCCAGTGCCTGACGGAAGCTCCGGATTCCAGCCGCCCCTCCGCCGGCGGGATGAAATAGAGTCGAAATCGTGGCTGCCTTGTAACGTCCCTCAGCGACGCGTTTCAACTGGACCAGCTCTTCATTGAAAAGGAAGGGGGATTCCAGGTGAAGGAGTGAGGCGTGCTTCGGTGTTTCGACCAGCACGCTGTGCCGGGCGCCCAGGTAGAGATTGAGTGACATCACCAGCGATTCCCGCAGCGGGTCAATGGCAGGATTCGTCACCTGTGCGAACATCTGGCGGAAATAGTCGTAAAGCAGCCGCGGACGATAGGAGAGCGCAGCCAGCGGGGTGTCATCACCCATGGAGCCGATCGGTTCCTTCTTTTCACCCGCCATGGGACGTAGGATCAGGTCCGCATCCTCTTCGGTAAATCCAGCCGCTCGTTGCAGGGCCGTGAAGGCCGGCCGGTCGCGCTTGATGGTGGAAAGGCTCCAGCCTTCCGGAGATGCAAAGCTCTCCTCGGAAGGTTTCAGGCGGGGACAAAGCGTCAACTCGCGCATAATCCATCGGCGGTACTTGTGGCCGTGTGCGGCGGTGCGCTTCACCTGTTCGTTCTTGAGAATCTTGTGGTGTTCAAGGTCCACCAGCAGGATTTGCCCGGGCCCGAGCCGGCCCTTTTCCTTGATGCGATCCGGTTCCAGGTCCAGCAACCCGACCTCGGAGCCTAAAACGACCAGGCCGTCGTGCGTGATCGTGTAGCGTGCCGGACGAAGTCCGTTGCGGTCGAGGGCCGCGCCGACCAGTGGACCATCGAGAAAAGCGACTGCCGCAGGGCCGTCCCAGGGTTCCATCAGACAGGCGTGATAGTGGTAGAAGGCTTTGACGTTCGGTGAGGTTTCCACCGAACTCTCCCAAGCTTCCGGAATCATCATCAACAGCGCATGATGCACGGTCCGACCCGAGCGAGTCAGCAGCTCCAGGGCATTGTCGAAGCTTGCCGAATCGCTTCCCTCGGGTTGCAGGACGGGTTTGAGCCATTCGACTTCCGTGCCCCAGACGGGATGTTCCAGTACCGCTTCCCGTGCCTTCATCCAGTTGCGGTTCCCGAGCAGTGTATTGATCTCTCCGTTGTGGCCCACCATGCGAAACGGTTGGGCCAGCTCCCAGCTCGGCGAAGTGTTCGTGCTGTAGCGCTGGTGGAAGAGCGCTGCCGAGCTCACGAATTTCTCCGACTGAAGATCGCGGTAGAAGATTCCCAGTTGCGAGGGCGCCATCAGGCCCTTGTAGACAATCGTGCGGGAGGAAAACGATGCAATGTAAAAGTCTCTGAGGCCGGCTTCTGCTACGCGGCGCTCGATCTCTTTGCGCACCAGGTACAAGGTCTGCTCGTACTCGCGCTCCTGCCCGGCGGGTTGTGCCACGAGCATGTGCAGCAGATACGGCTGCGTTTCGCGCGCCTGAGGGCCGAGAGCCTTTGGGTCCGACGGGACCTCACGCCAGCCGATGTGCTGTAATCCACGGCTTTCGACTACCTTTTCGGCGATGGAAAGAATCTTTTCACGGGTCGTGGTCTTTCGGGGGAGGAAGAACACGCCTGCAGCAATCTGCCAGGCGGCGTTGAATTTGGAATCGAGTTTTCGGGCTTCCTCAATAAAGAATTCGCGGGGCAGTTGAGTTAATACACCTGCGCCGTCGCCGCTGAGGCCGTCGGCATCCACGCCGCCGCGGTGCGTGAGCCGGTCGAGACACTCCAGCGCCAGTTCGACGATCTGGTGCGATGGGGGGGCATCGAGTTGCGCTACGAATCCTACGCCGCAGGCGTCCCGCGCCTCGGGTCGGTAAAGCCCCATTTTGTGAGAGGATATTGATTTACGCCGCATACTATTGGTTTGACAAAAACTCCATTGTCTCCATGTTAACCCTGCAAGGTCGGATTGCGGAACAAAATACTTTTTATGCTGCCGATAAATTTTCCTTATCCCCTCCCGCACTGATAAGTACTTACTCATCAATGAATTAGGCGAAATAAGCTCGCCACCGGCCAGCCTCAAAGTGGCAAGCCCTGGTTTGCGGGCCTAATCCAGCAGGACGATCGAGGAGGTTCGAGGTCCCAGGTCCTGCCCCTTGAAGTTTGCGCGCAGGAAATCGAGGAAGGCCCGGCTCCTGGATCGGCCGTTGCTGCGGACGGTACCGAGCTGAGTCAGAAAGATCAGGATTTGCTCGAAGTCTCGCGTCCTGTTCCGGACGAACCCGTGCTGTTGTGTCTCATCTTCCTGGAATTTTTTAAGGGATAATTCCAGCGTTCCGTAGAGGTCACGCCGCAAAGCGGAGGTGGGCCTTTGCTCATAGTACAGCCCGCTCTGGAGAGTACGGTGCGTTTCCGCCAGTGCCTGGGTGCTGGCAATGACGTCGGAATCCACCAGTTGAGGCTGGTTCTGTGCAGAACGGCAGATGGCATAACTGAGCGCTGTAAGGAGCTTTTCATTCTCCGCCAGAAAGGAATCGGGAATCACCGTATCGGAAAACGGGAGCTGGTTGCGATCGAGAGTTCGGCGGCGGAAGTCATAGTCGCGGCTCTGCATCAGAAAAGTGCAGTCCGTGGGGCAGTCGATGCTCACCTCCCGCTCGGTGCCGCAGCAGAGCGAACAGATGGATTCCACCTTCGCCGGACAGAAACGCTTTCCCTTTCGGGTGTTACATATTGGACAGGCCATAATCAGCTCACCGTCGAGGTGACAAGGATCTCAAGCCCCGCAAGAATCTAACTGCTTGCCTGCAGGAGCTTCTCCAGAAGAGAGCGGCCGATTTCTTGTGTCTCCCCGAAGTGCTGGAGGTACCGCTGGAATTCGCGGTTCAACTCCGCCGCCCTTTCCGCGTTCAAAACCGATCGCAACAACATATCCCGCATCAGCACAGGATTAGGGAGCGCTGCTTCTTCGGTCAGCTCCTCAAGAGCTGTTGTGGGGTCGTAGTGATACATGTTTTTCTCCCGCCTGCCGGATGGCCTTCCCCCAGGAAAGGTGCTCTTTGGCTTTTGAGTGAGTCGGTCCGGGGGTGCCCTTGACACCTCGATTCTAGAATAAACTTCGGTTGCCCGCAAACCCGAAATTCCACCCGGGTTCCAGATATTTCTTGACAGCCTATGTCCTATCGACAAGAGTAAATTGCTCACCTGAAACGGGCATTTTCATCGTCGAGTAGGGTTGAACGGAAGAAACCTGTCGCATCCGGCGATCAATGGATTAATGGGTCAATGGATCGACGGCTCGATAGCTCGAAGGCGTGAGACTCCATCTCTTAAGAACATGCGAAGCGTAGAAACAGCGGATATTGTCATCGTTGGCGGCGGCCTTATCGGCGCCTCAGTGGCATTCCGTCTTGCCCAGGCAGGCCGGAAGGTCGCAGTGGTCGATCGTGGGGAACCGGGGCAGGAGGCGAGCTCGGCTGCAGCCGGCATGCTCGCCGCCCAGGTTGGAATGGAGAAAACCGATGCCCTCTCAGAGCTCTGTCTGGCGAGCCGGAAAGTCTTCCCTGAAT
>JAPUME010000069.1 GCA_027294185.1 Acidobacteriota bacterium
TGACACGGTTACGGTGGTGGGCGAGATTACCACCAAGGCTGATATCGAGGTGGAAAAGATTGTCCGCCAGGTGGTTTCCGATATCGGCTACACACGAAGCGAATACGGCTTCAGCGCCTCAACCTGCAAGATCATTCCCGGGCTCAGCCGGCAATCGGGTGACATCGCCCAGGGTGTCGATACCGGGGGCGCCGGTGACCAGGGGATGATGTTCGGTTATGCCTGCGATGAGACGGAAGAGTTGATGCCTTTTTGCATCACCATGGCTCACCGGCTCTGTCTCCGATTGGCGCAGATCCGCAAGAATGGGTCGGTCAATTTTCTGCGCCCGGACGGAAAATCTCAGGTGACGGCGGAGTACCAGAACGGCAAGCCGGTGCGGGTGGATACCGTTGTGGTATCCACGCAGCACGACCCTGACGTCACGAACGACGTCCTGCATGAAGCGATCCGGGAAGAAGTCATCAAACAGATCATTCCAGCCGATCTGATGGATGATCGGACGAAGTTTCACATCAACCCGACGGGACGTTTCGTCGTGGGTGGACCGGCGGGCGATTCCGGCCTGACGGGCCGGAAGATCATCGTCGATACCTACGGGGGTTCGGCCCACCACGGAGGCGGGTCGTTTTCGGGAAAAGACCCCACCAAGGTTGACCGGTCCGCCACCTATATGGCCCGATACGCGGCCAAGAATCTGGTGGCAGCAGGGCTGGCGCAGCGCGTGGAAGTCCAGTTCGCCTATGCGATCGGCGTTGCCGACCCGGTATCACTGAATGTGAACACCTTCGGAACCGGATGTGTGGATGAAGAACGAATGGCCGACCTGATCCAGAGTCACTTCCAACTGACTCCCAAGGGGATTATCGACGCACTGGATCTGCGGCGACCGATTTTCAGAAAGACGGCAGCTTACGGTCATTTTGGGAGGACCGAGCCGGAATTTACCTGGGAGCGTACCGACAAGGCGGCGCAACTCAAGAAAGCGGCGGGATAGTTGATGGCGACTACGAATGAGATCGCATGTGACATAAAAGACCTGGGACTTGCAGAAAAGGGAAAGACGCGAATCCAATGGGCAGACCAGTGGATGCCCGTGCTGCAGATTATTCGCAAGAGGTTCTTGAAGGAGAAGCCTCTGAAGGGAATTCGCATCTCGGGCTGCCTGCACGTGACCTCCGAGACCGCGAATCTGGCCATCACCCTGCGCGATGGGGGGGCGGATGTGGCGCTTTGCGCCTCGAATCCCCTGAGCACCCAGGATGACGTTGCCGCATCCCTGGTCGCAGACTACGGTATCTCCGTTTTCGCTATCAAGGGTGAGGACAACGATACCTACTACTCCCACATCACGAAGGCTCTGGACCACAATCCACAGATTACCATGGACGACGGGGCCGATCTGGTCAGCGCAATGCTGACGCAGCGGGCTGAAGCAGCCTCAAAATTGATGGGCGGCACCGAGGAGACCACTACGGGCGTAATCCGCCTGCGCAGCATGGCGGAACAGGGTGTCTTGAAGTATCCCATCATCGCCGTCAACGACGCCCAAACCAAGCACCTGTTTGACAACCGTTACGGTACCGGCCAATCGACGCTGGACGGGATTATCCGGGCCACGAACATCCTGTTTGCCGGCCAAACCATCGTTATCGCCGGTTACGGTTGGTGCGGACGAGGAGCATCAAGCCGGGCTCGGGGACTGGGCGCTCACGTGATCGTTACCGAGGTGGACGCCACACGGGCGCTCGAGGCCTTGATGGATGGGTTCCGCGTTATGACGATGGAGGAAGCGGCCAAGGTCGGCGACGTGTTTATTACCGTGACCGGCGACAAATCCGTCCTCCGCAAGGAACACTTCGAGGCGATGAAGAACGGCGCCATCCTGGCCAACTCAGGCCACTTCAACGTGGAACTGGATATCCCCGCCCTGGAAAAACTTGCCGTCAGCCAACGGCCCAGCCGCGAATTCGTGGAAGAGTACACGATGAAGGATGGCCGGAAGCTGTACCTGCTCGGGGAGGGCCGATTGATCAACCTGACCGCCGCTGAGGGCCACCCGGCCTCCGTGATGGATATGAGCTTTGCCAATCAATCTCTCTGTGCCGAGCACATAGTCCGCAACGCAGGAAAGCTTGAAACGAAGGTTCATGGCGTCCCCGTCGAGATTGACAAAAACGTAGCCGCCTTGAAGCTGGAATCGATGGGTGTTTCCATCGACAAGCTCACTCCGGAACAAGAAAAGTACCTCAGCTCCTGGGGTGAGGGTACCTAGAGGCTTCTTGCACTCAGAGCCGTGCCGTCGTATTGTTCATTCGTTCAATCGTTCAATCGTCCCATCGTCCAACAATCTCCTTCCTTCTGTTCCCAGAGGTTTTCCACATGAGGACGTTTCCCGCTGAGCGTTTCAGGGCAAAGGAGCCGGGATGAAGGACCTTGCCGAAAGGGCTCTCAATGCGGCACTGGTGAAAGGGGCCTCTTACGCCGACGTGCGTGCCATCGAGTCCCGCGAGCGCTATCTTTCAACCAGGAACGGAGTCCCGGCACAGGTTCGGGAATCGGAGTCCCTGGGGTTGGGGGTGCGCGTAATCGCCGACGGGGCGTGGGGTTTTGCGGCCACCGATCTTATGACCCTTGAGGGCGTGGAAGCGGTCGCAGCCAGGGCGGTTGCCATCGCGCGCTCGAGCGCTCTGGCGAAGAAGGCGGACGTGGTCCTCGCGGCCGAGCAGAAGATCATCGACTCCTGGGAAGGGCCTGCGGAGATCGACCCCTTCCAAATTCCCATCAGCCAATCGCTGGACCTGCTTCTCAAGGCCGATGCCGAAATGCGCCGCGTAAAGGGTGTGACGCTGGGGGAGGCTTCGATGGAGTTCCGCCGTACGGATCAACTGTTCCTATCGAGCCTGGGTTCGGAGATACGGCAGAAAAAAACGCAATGCGGCGCGGGAATCGTTGCTGTCTCCTTTTCCGGCGATGAGATTCAGAAGAGGTCCTACCCCAATTCCTTCGGCGGGCAGCATCAGATTCGAGGCTATGAACTGGTGCAGGAACTCGACCTTGTGGGCCACGCCGGGCCCCTCGGCGAGGAGGCGGTGGCCTTGCACAGAGCCGAGCCGTGTCCCGTGGGGACGAAGGACCTT
>JAPUME010000007.1 GCA_027294185.1 Acidobacteriota bacterium
CATATCGGCTGAATCTGTTGACGTAAATGCTATTGTGAAAGAGATTGTAGAGGGGGAGACGAATGAGCGTTAAGGTTAGAAAAAGAAACGGCGCCTGGTGGATCTTTATCAGCTACCGAGGGCGGCGTAAGGCCAAGAAGGTAGGCACCCGCGAAGCGGCAGAGAAAGTGAAGCGGCAAATCGAAGCGCGCCTTGCCCTGGGGGATTTCGGATTCTTGGAAGAGCGCAAGGAGCCAACTTTCGCTGAGTATGCCGAACGCTGGTTGAGGCAGCACGCCGAAATCCAGTGCAAGCCCTCTACGGTTGGCAGCTACCGGTACATTCTCCGGGTTCATCTGCTTCCACACTTTGGCAGGCTTAAACTGGTACAGATCACGCGCGAACAGATAAAAGAGTTTGTCTCTGATCGTGTTGCCGAACAGAAATATTCCAGAAACACCTTACGTCTCATGCTGTCAACAATGCGGACGATCTTTAGTCATGCCGTGGAAGACAAATTAGTGGACCGAACACCGGCGGCAGGGCTCGGCCGCTTTGCAAAAATCGAAAAGCCCGCACGTCAAGCGACCGCGCTCACCCGTGAGGAGTCCGAGCGACTTCTTGAGGCTGCGAGGGAGTTCTGTGCTAATTACTATCCCCTCTTCCTAGCGGCACTCCGGGCTGGTCTTAGGCGTGGTGAACTTGTGGCCCTGAAATGGGGGGATATTCAGTTCGGGGAAAGTGAGGATGACCCCACCCGTTACATTCTAGTCAGGCGGAACTACGTGCGGGGACAGTTCACATCACCCAAAAGCAAAAGACCCCGCCGTGTGGATCTATCAAGGCAACTCCGAAGAGAATTGCTTTCTCGTAGGGACTCCCGCCTTCTGGCGGCTTTCCAGGCCGGGAGGACCGGCGTTCTGGATGAATTGGTATTTCCTTCCAAATCTGGCACGGTGCTTGACGCAGACAACATGGTCCATCGCTATTTCCTTCCCTGCGTCGAGAAGGCCGGATTGCGACGGATCAGGTTTCATGATCTGCGACACACATTTGGGAGCTTACTAATCCAAGACGGTGCGCCCCTCGCTTACGTCAAGGAGCAAATGGGCCATAGCTCAATCCAAGTTACCGTTGATATTTACTCTCACCTGATGCCTGGGGCGAACATTGACTGGATGGATCGGCAGGATTCCGAAACAAGTCTGCAACTTTCTGCAACCCAGGCGCAACCGGACACTGGCGGTAGTGAGGGTGGTTCTCCGCAACCTATTGGAAAGAATGGTACGCCCGGGGTGATTCGAACACCCGACCTTCTGATTCGTAGTCAGACGCTCTATCCAGCTGAGCTACGGGCGCACTTTCCATCCATTATATCGGCGCTTGGAGAACTTGCCAAGCGGCGCTGAAGGTGGTTGGGCATTCGACTTGATTTTCCGGGTGATTGGCCGGGGAATTTTCGACTACACGCCGACCAGGGGGCATGTTAGTATAAATTTTCAGGCTTGTCAGGCTTCGGGCTCTGTGCAACGGATGTCTGTGAACCCCGCCAGGTCCGGAAGGAAGCAACGGTAGCGGGCCTCTCCGTGTGCCGCAGATCAACCCGAAGTCTGGCCAGTTGCACCGCGAGCGGCGTCGCGCCCATTGATACTTGAAATACATGCATTCAGGTTTTCGGCCGCCCGCCTGGACTCCTCTAATTCCTAGTAAACCCTATGGCCTACGAAGTCCTGGCCCGAAAATACCGACCTCAGACGTTTGACGAAGTCGTCGGTCAGAAGCTGGTCACCGACACGCTGAAGAACGCCATATTACAGGACCGGGTAGCGCACGGCTATCTGTTCTCCGGCGCGCGTGGAGTGGGTAAGACGACCACGGCCCGCATTCTGGCCAAGGCGCTCAATTGCGCCCAGGGACCGACCGTCACACCCTGCGGCGAGTGTGATTCCTGCCGTGAAATTGCCTCCTCGAGCGCCATCGATGTATTGGAAATCGACGCTGCCTCGAACCGCGGTATCGATGAGATTCGCGAGTTGCGTGAGAGCGCCCGCTATCTGCCTTCTCGAGACCGCCGAAAAGTCTTCATCATTGATGAAGTCCACATGCTGACCCCGGAAGCGTTCAATGCGCTCTTGAAGACGCTGGAGGAGCCGCCCGAAAGCGTTCTTTTTATATTGGCGACCACCGAGGCCCACAAGATTCCGACAACCATCCTCTCCCGCTGCCAGCACTTCGCCTTCCGGTTGGTCGACTACCGCGAAATTCTGGGTGAGCTGGAACGCATCGCCCAGGAGGAACAGATTCAAAGCGACGCGGCCTCGCTCGGTCTGATTGCCCGGGCCGCCGCCGGCAGCCTTCGAGACGGACTGTCGCTGCTTGACCAGGCGATTGCTTACTCAGGCCAGCAGCTCGACGAGGAATCGCTTCGGCAATTGTTGGGAGCCGTGCCGGACCAGATTCTTGAAGAGCTCATGCGCGGAGTTCATGCGAGTGATGCGGCTCGCGTGCTCGAAGGGGTGGAGCGATTGATTCGGCAAGGTTTTGAGATTCAACAACTTACAGCAGAATTGACCCGGTTTATCCGCAACCTAATGGTCGCCCGCGTCTGCGGACCCGACCCGCAGTTGCTCCCTTTGCCGGAAGAGAGCTTGTCCCGGCTCAAGGAATTGGCCGCTGCATACGGCCCCGAGGACCTGAGCCGCTTCTTGCAGATCATGCTGCGGACGCAGGCTGAGGTTCGTTATGCCCTGGAGCCTCGCTTTCACCTGGAGCTGGCTTTGATGAAGCTTGTGCACGCGCAGAGGCTGGAGCCGTTGGAGAATCTCCTGGTGGAACTTGGCAAGGGGGCGACGAAGACAGCTTCAAAACCTGCCGCTCCGGGTTCGGCCGCGAAACCCGCACCCAACGCCGAAGTCGATAAGCCTCCTTTACCCGTCAGGGCGAGGCCGGATGCGGCCGTTGGCGCTTCCGAGCCGGAGCTGCGGCATTCACCGGCGCGCACCCCGCCTCCCACACTGTTGAGGGGGGCCGACGCGCAGCCGCTGGCGTTGATACGCGACCGCGTGCAGGCGCGCTCGAAGCTGTTGAGCAACTTCCTCGAACATAATCTGGTAGGATGGCGGTTGCAGGACGGGCAGGCTCGGTTTACCTTTTCCGAAGAAGTGCGGTGGGCGCTCGACATTCTGACGGAACACGAAAACCGCGAGTTGCTGCGAAGTATCTGTTCTGAGGTGTTGGGACAGCCGGTTCAGATTTCGGTTTCTGTGGAGGAGTCGGGGAATGCGCCCGCCGATGAGGGTCGGGTTCGATTGAGCCCTCGCGAAAGAGCCGAGCGCGACCCGCGTGTGCGTGCGGTCATAGAGCGGTTCAAGGGTGCATGGTTAGGGACCCGAGACTTGAGTCAGGAGTAAGCGATGAAAAATCTGGCGCAAATGCAACAACTGATGAAACAGGTGCAGCAGATGCAGGAACAGTTCCAGAAGCAGTTGGACGAAATCGAGGTGGAGGCCACCGCCGGCGGTGGAATGGTGGCGGTGCGGATGAGCGGGCAGAAACAGCTCCTGTCGATCCGTGTGGAAAAGGAAGCGGTCGGCACGGGCGACGTCGAATTGCTACAGGACCTGATTCTGGCCGCAGTCAACGAAGCCTCGCGCAAGGTGGATGAACAGGTTTCGGGCCAGATGGGAAATCTGGGTTCGGGTTTGAAATTGCCGGGGATATTCGGATGAGTATTCTGCCAGGGGGCGTCGCGCAGTTATGAAGGATTTCCCCGAGCCGATGGAGCGGTTGATACAGGAGTTTAAGCGCCTGCCGGGCATCGGCCAGAAGTCCGCCCAGCGGATCGCCTTCCATGTTCACCGGGTCTCACGGGAGGACGCCCTGCGCCTGGCGGATTCCATCCGTGAGGTCAAGGATAAGATCAAGTTCTGTGGCATTTGCAACAACATCACCGATGTCGACCCCTGCCGGTATTGCACCACGCCGGGGCGTGACCCGGCGCTCATCTGCGTGGTGGAGGAGCCTCATAATGTGCTGGCAGTGGAGAAAACCCGCCAATTTAGAGGCCTTTATCACGTTCTTCATGGATCTTTGTCCCCGCTTCGAGGCGTTGGGCCAGAGCAGCTGCAAATTAAGAGTTTGATAGCGCGTCTCAAAGGCGGTAATATAAAAGAAATTATCGTGGCTACCGACCCCAATGTGGAAGGGGAGGCCACGGCCCTATACCTTGCCAAGCTGATTAAGCCCCTTGGAATCAAGGTTACACGAATCGCTCGTGGGGTTCCGGTGGGGAGTGAGCTGGAATTTGCCGATGAGATAACCATGCAGATTGCCATGGAGGGCCGGCAGGAGCTTTAAGAGCGTATCCAGCGAGAAATGATAGGGAAATAAGCCTTTAGGGTCTCAGGGAGAAAGAAGCATGGACGAGTTTACGATTGGCATAGGAGGAGCGGCCGGAGACGGCCTGGACAAGACCGGCGACACACTGGCAAAAACAGTATCCCGCCGCGGCCAGTACGTATATGCCTACAACAGCTATCAGTCTTTGATTCGCGGCGGCCACATCTGGCTGCGCCTTCGCATCGGGTCGGAGAAGTTGTACTCGCATGGCGATCACCTCAATGCGCTGATCGCTCTCAATCAGGACACCATCGAACGGCACGCCCCGGAAGTCGAATCCGGAGGCGCGGTGATTTTCAACTCCGCCAAGCTGAACTGCGATGGGGTGAAGATCCGCGATGGTGTAATCACGGTTCCGCTTCCCGTGCCGGAGATCGTAAAGCCGTTCGGTCGGTCACTGCCGATCCAGCAGAACACCGTTGCGCTGGGCGCTTTAATGTTCCTTTTGCGTCTTGATTTTGACACTGCCGAAAAAGTCATCAAGGAAACCTTCCAGCACAAGGGTCAGGCGGTCGTAGACCAGAACCTGGGCATCCTCAAGGCGAGTTTCGAGTATACAAAGGAGAAGTTTGTTCCGCTGCGCGAGGATTGGAAGTTTACCGATACCCGGCGGCCCTTTGTTACCGGCAACGCAGCTTTCGCCTTTGGGGCTGCCGTCGCCGGATGCAAATTCTATTCGGCCTACCCGATGACCCCGGCATCGACCATTCTTCATTGGATGGCAGCGCACTCCGACAAGGCGGGGATCCTGGTGAAGCAGGGTGAGGACGAGTTGGCCGTGATGAACATGGTCGTCGGCGCCGGGTACGCCGGTGTGCGGTCGATGTGCGCCACCTCAGGCGGCGGATTCGCTCTGATGACGGAAGCCATTGGTCAGGCGGGGATGATCGAAGCTCCCGTGGTTGTGGTGGAAGTACAGCGCGGCGGCCCCTCGACGGGCTTGCCGACCAAGACCGAGCAGGGTGACTTGAATCAGGTTTTCGGAGCCTCGCAGGGTGATTTCCCCCGTGTCATCATTGCCCCGATCGATGTAGGCGACTGCTTCCATACTTCGGTGGAAGCTTTCAATCTGGCTGAGAAATACCAACTGCCGGTCATAATCATGTCGGACCTTCTGCTCTCCGAGCATCCGGAAACGATTGAAGTCGACGACATGCGTGCCGATGTTCCTATCGACCGTGGAGAGTTGGTTTCTGAATGGCCGGAGGGAAACGGCCCTTACAAGCGGTTCGCTCTTACGAAGTCCGGCGTTTCTCCTCGCGCGCTGCCCGGAACGGCCAATACGATCCATGTAGCCGGCACCGACGACCACGATGAGCGTGGTGTGCTGATCAGCGACGTTTTCACGACTCCCGCGATCCGCCGTAAGATGATGGAAAAGCGGATGAAAAAGATGGAGGGCGTGCTGAGCGAGCTTGACGCTCCCAAGCTTGACGGTCCGGCCAAAGCGGAGGTCACCCTCGTCGGCTGGGGATCGACGAAGGGAGTCCTCGGAGAGGCCCGGGAGGTCCTGAAGTCCCGTGGCGTGGAAACCAATCAATTGCACGTGAAATACCTCCTGCCCTTCCACACCAAGGAGGTCACGGATATTCTGAAGAGATCGAAGCGTATCATATCGGTGGAGGTAAATTTCACCGGCCAGTTTGCGCGGTACTTGCGAGCGGAGACGGGAATCACCGTTCATGATCAGATTCTTAAGTATGACGGGGAGCCGTTTGAGCCCCTCTACGTTGCGGAACAGGTCGAGGCGATCCTTGCAGGCCGTCCGCGCTCGCTGGATGTGAACGAGGATGAAGCGCGGGATATGGCCTACCACTACTCCCGGGTTTACCTGAGTGATCAAGCCCGTCCGGGACGTGTCGAGAAGAAGGGCACTGAAAACGGCGAGGCGGTTTGGAATGTGGAGGTCATGAATCGAGGCTCCGGCGCCAAGCAGGGCGATTTGAAGATCGGCGTCGAGACTGGATCGATTTACTCGTGGGAGGCCGTCTAGGCGAGGGCCAGCGAAGATTTTCGGGGTGAAGGAGTAAGGGACATGGCAACCGTTGTAGAGTTACCGATTAGCACTTATAAGTGGGTCGTCGAACCGGACTGGTGTCCCGGGTGCGGGGATTTCGGCGTGCTGAGGGCCGTTTCGCTTGCCGCCTCAAAGCTTGCCATCCAACCCAAGGACCTCCTTCTGGTTTCGGGCATCGGCTGCTCTTCGAACCTTCCGGGCTTCATTCACGCTTACGGAGTGCACAGCCTGCACGGGCGGTCGGTGGCGGTGGCCACGGGCGCAAAGTTTGCCAATCACGACTTGAAGGTGGTGATTACCGGTGGCGACGGGGACGGATACGGCATCGGCCTCGGGCACTTCGTGCACGCGATGCGCCGGAATCTCGACCTTACCTACCTCGTCATGAATAACCAGATTTACGGACTTACCACCGGTCAGGCTTCTCCCACCACCACCAAAGACCACCGAACCAAGTCCACTCCCCGGGGAAATGTCGAGCTCCCCATCAACCCGCTGGCCCTGGGAATCGTCTCCGGCGCAACCTACGTCTCACGGGGCTTCTCGGGAGAGATCAAGCATCTGACCGAGTTGATCGCGGGAGCCATCGCCCACAGGGGATTCTCCCTGGTCGATATTTTCAGCCCCTGTGTCACCTATAACCACGTGAATACCTATCCCTTTTTCAAGCAGCGGGTCTACAAGCTTGAAGACGAGACCGGTTACAACCCGGCTGAGGCCCGCGCCGCGCTCGACAAGTCGTTCGAGTGGGGGGACAAGATTCCTCTCGGAGTCTTTTACAAGGACGACCAGCCCATCTTTGAGGACAGCGAACCGGTTCTGAAGGAAGGTCCTCTGGTGAAAAAG
>JAPUME010000070.1 GCA_027294185.1 Acidobacteriota bacterium
GGGGCAGGATGCGCTCCTGTCCTCCCAGGTAGGGAAGCAGAGCCTCGGGAATGACGACGGAACCGTCGGCCTGCTGGTAATTTTCGATCAAGGCCAGCCAGGTGCGGCCCACGGCAAGCCCGCTGCCGTTGAGCGTGTGCACGAGCTCGGTCTTGCCACCCTTGCCGCGCCGAAAGCGAAGGTTCGCGCGCCGGGCCTGAAAGTCGCCGAAGTTGCTGCAGGAAGAGATTTCTTTGTATTCACCGCTCGAGGGGAGCCAGACCTCGATGTCATAGGTCTTGGCCGAAGCGAATCCCATATCTCCCGTACACAGGGCCACCACGCGGTAGGGCAGGCCCAGCCGCTGCAGGATCACTTCCGCGTGGCCTGTCAGGGCTTCGAGTTCGTCGAGGGAGCGTTCCGGCAGGGATAGGGTGACCAGCTCCACCTTTTGGAACTGATGCTGGCGGATGATGCCGCGCACATCCTTGCCATAGGAGCCCGCTTCGCTGCGGAAGCAGGCCGTCCAGGCGGAGTAGCGAACCGGCAGCCGCTCGGCTTCGAGAATCTCATCCCGGTGGAGATTCGTCAGCGGCACCTCGGCAGTAGGAATCAACCAGTAATCGGTCCCCTCCAGACGGAACAGGTCGTCGGCAAACCTGGGTAGGTTGCCGGTGCCGTAGCAACTGGCCGAGTTGACAATGAAAGGCGGCAGGATTTCCGTGTAGCCATGTTCGCCGGTGTGGATGTCGAGCATGAAGTTGGCCAGCGCCCGTTCCAGCTTCGCGCCCACGCCGCTATAGACGGCGAAGCGGCCGCCGGCGATCTTCGCGGCACGCTCGAAATCCAAGATGCCGAGCGAGGGGCCCAGGTCCCAGTGCGCCTTGGGCTCAAAGTCGAACTTTTTCGGCTCTCCCCAGCGGCGGATTTCTTTGTTCTCGTGCGCCCCACCGCCGACGGGGACACTGGAATGAGGAATGTTGGGAACGCCCAGAAGAAGTTCCCGAACTTTTTCTTCCGCCTGGCGGACTTGCTGCTCCAGTTCCTTGATCTCCTCGCCCAACTGCTTCATTTCCTGAATCAGGGCTGATGCATCCTGCTTCTGCTTCTTCAAGACTGCAATCTGTTCGGAGCTCTTGTTGCGGTGCGCTCTTCGCCGCTCGACCTCGGAGAGGAGCCTGCGCCGTTCGCGGTCCACCTCTTCAAAGTTTTCGAGCGAGTCGGCCATGCCCCGCTCGCGCATCTTCTGTCGAACCTGCTCCAGGTTGTCTCTTACGTAGGAGATTTCAAGCATCGGCAATCCAGGTCGGCATAGAACGATTTCTAGTTTCGAGCGATCTCAAGAAAGGCATCGGACTTCGGAAGAAGATCGGAACTTAATCTAAACGAGGGGGAGTGGCGTGTCAATGCGGCGGGGAACATGGGCAGGGTCAACGGTCAACGGTAAACGCCGCACCCGGCCCTTCGAAATCAGAGTTTCCTTCCGGCGCGCAGGTCGCGGCAGGCCGGCACGCCTCCCAGCCCTCGGGCCAGCTTGACTCCGCGGACGATGGCCTTCGCGACCGCTTCCGCCGCGGCTACCCCGACCGTGTTCAGATCAGCCCGCCTGCGGCCCGTCGAGAGAACAAAAACGATGTCGCCGTCAAATTGTGTATGCACAGGCCGCACGGCGCGAGCCATGCCGTCGTGCGCCATCTGGGCCACCTTGGTGGCCTGGAGCTTTGAGAGGCGGGCGTCGGTCAGCACCACGGCCAGAGTGGTGTTGGTGCCGCCGAAATTCCGGCGGATACGGCCGGCAAGCATCTGCCGGGTTGTATCGGCAAATCCGCTCGAACGAGGACCACGCCGCGCCCCGGCCAGGATTCGACCCGTGCGGGGATCCACCACGTCACCGAAGCTATTGACCACCACCAGAGCCTGTACGGAGACGCCTGCCGCCAGTTGCAGAGAGAAAAATCCCTGCCCTCCCTTGGTGGCACGCTCCATCCCGAACAGTTTCCCCACCGTCGCGCCCGTCCCCGCGCCTACGCTTCCCTCCCGGACGCTGCGAGAAGCCTGCCGGCAGGCCTCAAGGGCCATCTGCGGGGTGGGTCGGGAGGCTGCGGAACCGAGGTTCAAGTCAAAAATGACGGCTGAGGGGACAATGGGAACCTTCACCCGCCCCGTGGGGAAACCCACGTTCTTCGATTCGAGATATCGGGTCACGCCCTGGGCGGCATCCAGCCCGAAGGCGCTCCCGCCGGTCAGGAAAACCGCATGGGCCTGTTCCACCAGGTGGTCGGGAAGGCAGGCGACCAGATCGCGGGTCCCGGCGGCTGAGCCGCGTACGTCGGCACCGCAGACCGCACCCCCCTCCCCCAGAACGACGGTGCAACCCGTCAGCCCCTGGAGATCGCTTGCCTGTCCTACGCGGATGCCGGGAAGAGTCTGGGGGGATTTCATTGGGAACGCATAGGGATGCCCTCGGGCCAGAGCGGCCCCACGGCCCTGTGCCGCACCATGGAGCCAGTGAGACCGCAGGCCATCTGCTAGCTGCTGGTTTTTCTTGCTGTCTCGATATCTTTTTGGATATCGGCGGCGACTTTTTCCAAATCCTCGTCCGGATTCGCCTTCAGGATGGCCAACGCTTTCTCGACCACCGCGTCGGCCCGGTCGCAGACGGCGAGCCGGGTGCGGTTTTCGCGCAATCCCTTGGGGCCGAAGGTGCCGGTAATCTCCACGAGTTGCCGGGCCAGGAAGAGGTCAAAAGCCACATTGGATATCCTGGCCGAACCTGACTCGAGGGCCGCACGAACGTTGTCCTCCTCGACCCCCAGAGCCCCGGCCAGTGAACGTCGCATGCACATCCGAATGGCTTTCAGTTCCGCTATCGTGTGTTCCGGGTCCTCCAGGTGCATCCCTTCGAGCACCCGGTCGAGCTCTTGATTCGAGACGGAAGGCTCGATTTCCGGGTAGGGGAGTTCCACGGCGAAATCCTTGACTTCGTACCCTTCCTGGCCCTGAAGATACCGGGTCGAAAGCTCCGCCAGTTGCAGCGCCCGAGTCTTCGAGTATTGATAGTAGTCGTAGCGGCGTCGCGAATACGCAGGCCGTTCGGAGGGATTCTTGAGCTTTTCGATGCCGTCGCGGTAGCCCTCGGCCAACTCCTTATAACCCCGGGCCAACCCGCTCATCAGGATGACACTTATCACCTGTCCCCGCTCGGTGAACTCGGTGGGCGGATCGGCTTTCGCCAGCTCGGTGGCATACTCCAGCGATCGGTCAAAGTCCGAGAGGCCGAACATGATTTTGGCGTTGTCGTGAACCTTGGCGAATCCCGTCAGACGCTTCACAGGTGCGGAGCAGGCCCCCAGGACCAACGCCATCAGAAGACTCGATAGGATTACTTGAAGGGCCCCACGGCAGAGTTGATTCCGCCTCATCGAAACACCTCCCTAAGCCCGAAGCGGGTCGCCATGGCGGGAATCCCCGCGGGAAACCCTGCTTCGGCATGTAAAAATTTGGGGGACGAGTAAAAGTGCTCTACCGAGGCCTACTATAATGCAGCGCAAAGGCGATTTCAACCGTGCCCTTCGTTGACAGCATCGGGGCACTCTCCTATAATCCAGGCTTTCACACCTGTGTTATCGCCCCTTCCCTCCCGCCCGGGGAGGACCTGAGTGCCTATCGTAATGTCCGATCAACCCATCTTCGAGCAGCGCCGGAAAAAACTCGAGGCCATCACCCAAC
>JAPUME010000071.1 GCA_027294185.1 Acidobacteriota bacterium
AGGGAAGATCATGGGCCAAGGGGAAACAGGTATGCTAAAATCTATCATCCAAAGCCACGAGGTGCCCTGAATATGTCAGGCCGGGAGTGATGGTTAGGAATCCGCCCATAATCGTTGTCGTTGGAGCGGGTTGCGGCTCATCGGAGGGGTTTCGGAGCGGGCTTAAGCCAGGGGCCGACGAACCGGGATGCTTAAATGTTCAGCGGTATTGTTGAGATCACAGAAGCGATTACTTCCGTCAAGAAGCACGGAACCGAGCAACGGGTCACCATCCGCAGGCCACCCCGCTGGAAACTGAAGCAGGGAGAGAGCATTAACGTGGAAGGAGTCTGCTCCACGGTTCAGAAGTTGAACGGGCATTCGTTCGAAGTCCGTTACATGCCGGAAACCCTGCGAAAGACGACACTTTCCCGGCTTCAACGCTCCGCGCGCGTCAACCTGGAGCGGTCACTAACGTTGAGATCGCTCATCGGTGGTCACCTGGTGCAGGGGCATGTGGACGCCGTGGGGCGTATCGTGAGGATTCGCCGGGAAGGGAAGAGCAGGGTTTATACGTTTGAAATTCCCCGGCGCCTGACGCGGTACATAGTGGAAAAGGGGTCGATTGCGATCGACGGCATCAGCCTGACCGTGGTGAAGCCGGCAGGGAACCGATTTTCAATTTCGCTGCTCGAATATACCCTCAAGCAAACGACGCTTGGGACAAAACAGGTGAGAGACCCGGTCAACGTGGAGGTCGACGTCCTCTCCAAATATGTTGCCAGGCTGCTGGGAAGATGAGACGTAAAGCGCCCGCGAGTCGAAAAAAAAAGCCCTCGGGGAGTCTCGGACGAGTCCGAATCGGCATCATTCGCTCCGAATACAATTCGGACCTCACGCGGCAACTGGCTACGAACTGCCGGCGGGAGCTTCTGGCGGCGGGTCTTGCAACCGCCCAGATTGACGAGTTTACCGTCCCCGGGTGTTTTGAGATACCCTGGATGGCCCAACGGCTGGCCAGGCGTCGGCGCTACGATGTGTTGATCGCGCTGGGTGTCGTGATTCGAGGGAAAACGCACCACTTTGAGCTGGTTACGAGAGAGTGTGCGAGAGGCATCATGCAGGTTTCCCTGGCGCACGACCTGCCGGTGGTGTTTGAAGTAATTGCGGCCTACAACCGACGCGATGCTCAACGTCGTGCCGGGCCGGACCGGTTTAATCGGGGGCTGGAGGCGGCTCAGACGGCGCTCTCCCTTCTCCGAAACGTTTCCTAACCTTATTCATCAGGATGAATTGTGGCTAGAAATCATATATCCGCAGTAGAGAGTGCAATTTCAGATATTCGAAAAGGGAAGCTGGTCATCGTTCGAGACAGCCAGGATCGCGAGAATGAAGCGGACCTGATCTTGGCGGCCGAGAAGGCCACCGCCGCGAACATCAATTTCATGATTCGGCAAGGCGGCGGCCTGATCTGTGTCGCCATGACACAGGATCGGGCGATGAAGCTCGGCCTGCCCGCGATGGTCCGTGCCGACGAAAATGCGCAGTCCCTGGAGTGCAACTTCACGGTGACCGTCGATGCGCGAAAAGGCGTGACCACAGGAATCTCGGCCGCCGACCGCGCCACGACGGTTCGCGCTCTTGCGAATCTGAAGACCCAACCGGACGATCTCAACCGGCCCGGACACATCTTTCCGGTGCGGGCGCGCCAGGGGGGCGTTCTGGTCCGGGCCGGGCATACGGAGGCCTCGGCGGATTTGGCGCGGCTGGCCGGATTGAAACCGTTGGGGGTGATGTGCGAAATTCTGGATCGCCAGGGGGATCCTGCCAGCCCGGCGACCGTCGACCGATTGGCGAAGCGACACTCTCTGAAGGTGATCAACATTTCGGAACTGGCCGAGTACCGCCGCTATACGGAAAAACTGGTGGTGCGAGTAGCGACCGCGCAGCTTCCCACTCGTTATGGAAAGTTCACCATCCACGTCTATGACTGCCCGTCGATGAACCGCGAGCACGTCGCGCTGGTGAGGGGACGGATCAATCGCGGAAGCCCGACGCTGGTCCGCGTACATTCGCAGTGCCTCACGGGGGACGCGCTCTCCTCGATCCGCTGCGACTGCCGGGAGCAGTTGGACGTCTCGCTCCGCAAGATCGCAGAGAAGGGCTCCGGTGTCGTGGTCTACCTCAGCCAGGAAGGGCGGGGGATCGGCCTCGCCAACAAGATTCGCGCCTACGCCCTGCAGGACCGCGGCCAGGATACCGTCCAGGCGAACGAATCCCTGGGGCTGCCGCGCGACATGAGGGACTATTCGATCGGCGCTCAAATTCTTGCCGACCTGGGTGTCCATAAGATTCATCTGTTGACGAATAATCCGAAGAAAATTTCCGGCATCGAGCGCTACGGGCTCTCCATCTTAAGAAGAATTCCTCTTGAGGTGGAGCCGCAGCGGAGCAATAGAGCTTACCTGAAGGTGAAGAAAGACAAACTGGGCCACTGGCTGAGCAAAATACAGTAGCGGACGACGCAACTCGCTCCCTAATCTCTTGCCTGACCACCATCAAACTATGCGGGCCATGCGGGAAGCAATCCGGTTGGCTCTGAGTGCCGGCGCGGCAACGTTTCCGAATCCCCGGGTGGGTTGCATCATTGTCAAGGGCAGCAAGGTTGTCGGCCGGGGTTACCACAAACGCCCGGGACTGCCGCACGCGGAAATAGAAGCTCTTCGACGGGCGGGTGTGAAGGCCCGCGGTTCAACCCTCTACGTTACTCTGGAACCTTGTTGCCATTTCGGTAAAACCCCTCCTTGTACGGAAGCCATCATCAAAGCAGGAGTGCGTCAGGTCGTCTACGCCGTCAAGGACCCGAATCCCCGGGTGCGGGGTAAAGGAGCCGCCCGGTTGCGGCGGGCGGGTCTTCGAGTTCGGGGAGAGGTCTGCGCCCCGGAAGCCGAGCTCGCGAACGAACCCTATTTCAAGTTCATGGCCACTGGACTTCCCTTTGTTACCGTCAAGGTAGCGGCAACGCTCGACGGAAAGATATCGACCGCCCGTAAGGATGCCAAATGGATTACCGACGCGCGCGCACGCGCCCTGGGACGGGAACTGCGAAATGAGAATCAAGCCGTGCTCGTCGGCATCGGCACGGTTCTGGCGGACGACCCTCATCTCGGCAGCCGCGTCAAGGGTTCCCATGACCCCTGGAGAATCGTTCTCGATTCACGCTTGCGGATTCCGCTTAAGGCGCGAGTGGTTCGGAGCAGGAGGTTGATTGTCGCCGTTACCGGGGCGGCCAACCAACGTAAGGCGCGCGCTCTTGAGGAGCGCGGGGTCGAGATTTGGAGATTTCCCGGTAAACACCGCGTGCCCCTGAGGCCCCTGCTTCGCAAGCTTGCAAGGCGGGGAATGATCAGCATCCTGGTCGAGGGTGGCGGGCAGGTGTTGGGCAGCTTCTTCGATCAGAAATTAGTGGATAAGGTTCAATGGTTTCTGGCGCCGAAGATTATTGGGGCGGCAAATGCCGTCTCGGCCATCGAAGGGCGCGGCGTGGCCCGGCTTGCGGATGCGATGGAATTACAGGTGACCAGCTTCTCTCAGGTGGGAACGTGCTGGCTTCTGACGGCGTATCCGATGAAGCGATGATCGATGAGTGATGGTTGATGGTTGATTGACGATCCATGCCTGGGGATAGGGTCAAAGCCCCAGCGGATTATCCATCCAATAGATCGCGAGGCCGGAGAGGAGCTTGGGGTAGAAGTCGGTCGACTTCTGTGGAAGCGGCAGGTCGGCCAGAGCATTTTCCACCATCTTCTTAATGGGAGTGGAATTGAGGAAGAAGCAGAGCTGGGCTTCGCCGCTTGAAACCGCTTGGACGCCCTGGTCCCACTCGCGCACGTAGCGAATGTTCGTCTGCTTCCGAACCGCGTCCTTGGTTATCCCCAGCAATCTCTCAATCACCAGGCGGTGGAGGATTACGACGTCGAGGTCGCGTTGCTCGGGGGGGCAGTCCGGCAGAAGTTTCGCCAGGTCGATATCGGGGCGCAGCCGCATCAGCAGGCCACCGGCAACTTCCCCGGCCCTGACCCCGAGCGTGGGCCGTTCGCCCCTGGTTTGGGCCAGACGGTCCTGGAATCCCTTCTCTCTTTCGGTCGAAGACAAGTCCACTTCTTCCAGTTCAAACAGGTCCGCCGCTTTCTTCCTGAATTGTTCCCAATGGAAGGAATCCAGGCTGTGGAGGAGGCGATGCGTGGGTAGAATCGTCAGGCCGTTCGACTCCATCCGCACGAAAGTCATCATCACAAAATCGGCCCGGGAATCTTCCGCTCCCTGCTCCTGGCGGAGGCGGCGGTAAGCGAGAGCCGTTTCGTAGCGGTGGTGCCCGTCCCCCATGACCAGTGGCTTATCTTTCATCTTTGCCACAATGTCCAGAATCTCCTGCTCACGCCGCGATCTCCACACACGGTGCAGAACGCCGTAATCGTCTGTAACCTGCATCCAGGCGGGGTGGTCGGTGGCGGCATCGAGGATGCGTTCGATTTCCCCCGCCGGGTCAGGGTAGAGGACGAGAAGCTGGCCGAAATGAGCGCGGGTCGATTTGAGAAGTTCCAGGCGATCCTGTTTCGGGCCCGAGTGCGTCTCCTCGTGGCGATGTACGATCCCTTTTGAATATTCTTCGAGCTTGGTCAAGCCGATGAAGCCCTTTCGCATTTGGCGCAACCCGGGCCGACCCGGGAGCTGGTATTGCTGAAAGTAAGGGTAGAGAGCGGCCTGGCGTTGTGGAACCAGAATCTCTTCGTCCATCCATCGTTTGAAGGTTCGGGAAGCCCGCGTGTAGACATTTTCCCTGTCGTTATCTTCAGGCTCCGCGCGGCCCAGCAGGATGCGGACCAGGTTGTGAGGATCCCGTTCGTAGCAGCTCTCCTGCACCTCCGGCGTGATTTTGTCGTAGGGTTGAGTGACTACCTTGGAAAGATCCGTTATGGCTTTCAAATTGTAACTTGTGGCGCGAAATGGGAAGATTTCAGCCATGGTGAAAAGATGGAGGCGGCAAAGAGTTCGGGCCGGCCTGGAACTATTGCCTGCTGATTCTTACACAGACCTTGCAGATTACGCAACCTGTGCGAAGGCGCCGTCAATAAATTGGAACAGCCGCAGGTTTTTCATGAGGTACTGGAATTATCTACTATACTTTCGAAGAATCAGGAAATATGGGCAGCATCATTTCTGAGTGATGATATCTGCGGCCTACGGAAAAGGATGGGGCGAACGACATCGGATTTGCCAGCCAAACGACCCTGGCCTCCATGGAGGGGGTGGGAGGTCCCGACGGATCACGGCTGAGCGAGGCAAGACAATTCTCCGCACGCGGGCGGCGTAACTGCCTGAAGGGGGCGG
>JAPUME010000072.1 GCA_027294185.1 Acidobacteriota bacterium
GACACCGAGCACAAGACGCTCGCCGCCTACGGCGTGTGGAAACAGAAGAGTTTCCTGGGAAAGAAATTCATGGGCGTCGAGCGTACCACCTGCATCATCGATCCCGAAGGCCGGGTGACCCACGTCTTTCCCCAAGTAAAAGTGAACGGCCACGTGGCCGAGGTGTTGGCCGCATTGAACAATTGAGCAGTTGAGTGAACCAGGTAACCCTGGTAAATATTCCCGTCTCAGGCGCTAAGCAGTTTCCGGTTCTTGAGAATTTCCTTTACGCGGTCGCGGTCGGTCACGGAAAGCAGGCAGCTCGGCTCACGGACGCCCCGCCCGGCCTTCCGAGCAAGCTCAAGGCTTCTTTCACCTCTTCGCGCCTGAGCGAGAAGCATTCGCTCGTGTATCCGAGAGGAACGATGACCTCCACACCTCGCCCGGCAGAAATTCCAGATGCGAGGCGAGACCATCATAGCCGATTCGGCTACCCTCATCGAAAGGAGTGACGGTGACCACCGTCACTCCTCGGAATTTGTTTCGCAAAGTTTGCAAGTCCAAGGCTCACTTCCTTCTGCCTTTTCCCCCTTAGGTTATCTCGAGAATCGTGTTGTCGATCAATCGAGTGGGGCCGACGCGGGCGGCAACCAGAGCGACGCTCCCCGGCCCTAGCTGCTTTACCGACTGGAGGCTTTCAGAATCCACAATCTCCGCGTAATCGAGTTGCGCGCGAGGCTCGGCGGCGAATATCTTCTTCATCTCCGCGACGATCTTTTCCGCGTCCCGCTCTCCCGAAGCCGCCAAAGTTTCCGCCTTTTTCAGGCTGCAACTGAGGACGCGCGCCGCCTTGCGGTCTTCTCCTTTGAGACAAACATTGCGGGAACTGAGCGCCAACCCATCTTTTTCCCGCACGATCGGACCCACGACGATGTCGATCTCCAGATTCAGGTCACTCACCATGCGGCGCACGACCACCATCTGCTGATAATCCTTCTGCCCGAAGTAGGCCGCGTGTGGCTGGACGATATTCAAAAGTTTCAGCACCACGGTTGCCACGCCGCGGAAGTGTCCCGGACGACTCTCACCCTCCATCGGTTCGGCCTCCGGACCCGGTTCCACCCAGGTGTCGAAGCCGGGCGGGTAGACATCTCCAGCTTCCGGCGCAAAGACCGCATCGACGCCGAGAGGTCCCAACACTTTGACATCCTGTTCGGCATTTCGAGGGTACCGCCGGTAGTCTTCCGTCGGCCCGAATTGAGTGGGATTCACAAAGATGGAAACGACCACGAGATCGCACTGGTCGCGGGCGCGCCGCACCAGGCTCAGGTGTCCTTCGTGCAGCGCCCCCATGGTGGGAACCAATCCCACTCGCTGAGCGGCGCGGCGTGCGCGGGCAGAGAAGGCCCGCATGGGGGAAATCTGAGTCAGCCATTCCATCTCAGAAATATTCCTCAGCGCCTGCGGGCGGGTCTCTCTTCAAACTGTTCCCGGACGGCGCGCGACCAGTGGTAGGACTCCTGGTCCGCAGGATAACCACCGGCGCGCACATCTTCGGCAAAACGGCCCAGAGCCTCCCCTGCCGTCTGCTTCAGGTCCATATACGGACGGACGAATTTGGCCGGAGTTCCGTAGGAAAACCCCAGCAGGTCGTGCAGGACGAGAATCTGGCCGTCGCAGTCCGGCCCGGCGCCGATGCCGATGGTGGGAATGCGCAAGCGCGTGGTGATGAGGGCCGCCAGCTCGCGCGGAATCCCTTCCAGAACGAGGGCGAAAACACCGGCCTCCTCCAGAGCCAGAGCGTCGGTCAGGATTCGTTCCGATGATTCCAGGTTCTTTCCCTGCAGATGGTATCCCCCCTGAGTATTCACCGACTGCGGTGTCAGCCCCAGATGACCCATGACGGGAATTTCCGCCTCCACCAGGCGACCGATGAGAGGAGCCCGGCGTTCACCACCCTCTATTTTTACCGCCTCAGCGCCGCCCTCTTTTATGAATCTCAGCGCATTGGCGAGAGTGTCATCCTCGCTGCGATGAAACGCCCCGTAGGGCATGTCGGCGACCAGCAGGCACCGCCGCAAGCCTCGACGCACGGCCCGCACGTGATGAAGCATCTCAGTAACGGTTACCGGAAGCGTGGAGTCGTAACCCAGGACGACCTGCGCCAGGGAATCCCCCACAAGAACCAGGTCGATGGCATACTCGCCCGTGGGGAGGCGGGCTTCATCCACGAGCCGGGCGGTCGGGTAGTCGTAAGCGGTAAGGCAGGTAATTCTTTCCCCTCGGAGCTTCTTTTCGAGCAGCCCCGGAACGGTGCTTTTGCTCACGGCCTCGATTTCGTGGTCCATGGCTTCACCTCTTGAATAAAGATTCTCACCAACCTCCTGTAAAGGGCACGATCCCACCAGGGTCCAAAACAGAAAACCCTCTCTGCTTCACGGCAAAGAGGGTATGAGCGGCACGCGGGCGAAGCGCGAGTGCCGCTTGCCCGTCTGCGCGAAGCGACGACCTGCGCGCCTCGCTTTGACCTTCCTCACACCGTCTCAGTCTGCGGAAGCAGATCCAAGCGGCAAGAAATACTGTGTGCCCCGAACGGGCTGTTGGAGCCTGCGAAAAAGCTCCTGAAGATCCTCGTTCCGGTCGACAAAATCGATCTCGGACGTGTCGACGACCAGCAGGCTTGAAGCTTTGTAGTGAAAGAAGAAATGCTCGTAAGCTTCAATCATCTCTTCCAGATAATCTCCGGAGATTTGATCCTCGAACGGATCTTTTCTCTTTCCGATTCGTTCTTTCAAATCCGCCGCCGTCGCCTGCAAGTATATCACTAAATCAGCGGTCGGAATCTGGTCGGCGAAGAACTCATAATACTGGTCGTAAAGCCTCAATTCTTCGTCGTTCAGGTTGACGTTGGCAAACAGTTTGTCCTTCTCGTAAATGTAGTCGCTGACGACGGTCAGCCGCGCGCTGGAGGAAAGGTCCAACTCACGCATCTGCTTGAAGCGTTCGACCAGGAAACAGAGTTGGGCCGGAAAGGCCGCGCCGGGCCGATCCTTGTAAAAGTCTTCGAGGAAAGGGTTCTGGGTCGGGTCGAGCAGCAGGCGGGCTTTCAGACGCTCGGAGAGGATCTTGGCCAACTCGGTTTTGCCGACTCCGAGGGGCCCCTCGACGGCAATGAAACGCGGAGGTTCGAAATAGGGTTCACTGGCCATCCCTACTCATCCCTGTCGGTGCCCATTTTCTCCATCCAAGTTGCTGTTCACAACCTTCGTCTCGCCGGGAGGGAGTCTATCACCGGCAATGCCAGACAACAGGACTCTCGTCGGGCGTAAGGGCCAGCATCTCCGGCACTGTCCTTCCCGTGACGGGATGACGCAGGCCGTCGGCCACTTCGCGCAATGGAATCAGGACGAAGCGGCGCTCTCCCATGCGCCGGTGAGGAATTGTCAAATTCCGCATCTGTAATATTCTGCCTCCACACAGAAGAATGTCGATGTCGATCTTCCGCGGGCCTTTGAGGTTCCTGCGATCGCGGCCCAGATCTTTCTCGATCCGCT
>JAPUME010000073.1 GCA_027294185.1 Acidobacteriota bacterium
GCCCCGGGCTGGAAACTCCCCGTGGCAAATGGGAAACTGCTGCCGATTTTCAGCGTCGCCTGCTCCCCTTCGGTCACTCTTATACTGGGATTCTGAAGAATGCGGGTCTTCGAGTCGGTCATCAGAATGGCCGCCAACGCGCCGGGCAGGGTGACGCTGTAGTCGCGCGAGCTGATACTTCCCAACCGATTCAGCGCAATATTGCCGGTGTTCGAGAACAACTGGAACTGTTGCGCCGGGGTGATACCCAAATCGCGCATCCGCGAGCGGTCCGCCTCGAGCACGATGAGATCCACCAGAACTTCCGCCCGGCCCCGGTCCAGGTCGCGGATGATCTTTTCCGCCGCCCGGATTTTCGCCGGCTCGGCGCGAATCACCACGGCGTTGATGTCGGCGTTTTCCACTACCTCGCGGATATTCAACATGCTCTTGACGGTGGAGACCATCGCCGCCAGCGTTTCCGGCTTGCTGGGATTCGTCAGGTGGATGGTCTTCAAGACCTGGTCTTCATGGTCTCTCCGGTTCCTGGCCGTGTCGGGAATCACCACGATGGTGTTGGGCGTAATCGGCTTCCAGAAGGTCTTGGTCTGAAGGGCAAGGATATCCAGCGCCTGCTCGAGCGTGACGTCGGTCAGGTCCATCTGCATGGGGCGGGGCTGGAAGTCGGGCGTAAAGGCTACGTTGATCCCGGCAAGCTTGCCGAGAGCCATGAACATCTCGCGGCTGTCGGCGGAGACACGGAATCGCTTCAAGGGTTCCTCGGGAAGAGGCTTGAGTTGCATCGTGAGAGGAAGCTCGGCCGCAATGGCCAGGCGTTTCCGCTCCTCCTCACGGCGCTCGGCCTCCTCGTCATTCCGGGCCGCTTGCAGTTGCCGCGCCGTGCGGTTCAAAACCTGACGGGCAGCGAGATTCGAAGGGTCGATCATCAACGCTCTTTGAAACTCGGCGGCCGCCAGTTGGGTCTGGCCCTGTTCCAGAGCCTCACGGCCCTTCTTCAGGTGGTAAAGGGAGGATTCATTTCGGGCGCGTGCCTGGGAGGCCAGGAATTGCGCGTTTTGCGGGTTGGTATCCACGGCTCTCGAATAGTTGGCCAGAGCACCGTCAAAATCCCTCACCGCCTCGGCCTTCCGGCCGTCCCGATAGGCTCGGCTGCCTGCGGTGCACCCCGCAAGTCCTAAAGAAAAAGCAAGGGCCAGTACCCCAGACAAGTAGCTTCGCTTCATCGCCTTACCCTCCCAGCGACACAAAAGCTCGAAAATGACGAGTATTCCATGATTTCAATGCAATTCCAGCCCAGTTTAGCGGCTTTTAGGGCTTTTTGGAACAGATTTCTGGACTCCGGAAATTTGACTAAAATTTTACGGGCAAAGGGTTAGCTTGAGGAGGCATCGTACTATAATGGGGAAACCCCAGGAGGCAGATGCGGCACTTTAGCGGAGTTACCCTTGACGGGAGAGAGAGTAGCTTTCACCCCTCAAGACCCGGGAGTGCCGGTTCTTTTATGGCTTTGAGGAAGCTTGTTCGCCACACGATGGCCGCATTGATTGGCACAGGGCTGACCCTGCTCTGGTGCCTGCCGGTGTCTGCGCAGACCTCAGGTCCTACCGAGAAGGCGGCTCCCGGCAGCGGCAACGCACCCGTTAGTGCCAACACGCCCGTTGGTGCCAAGTCGCCCATTAGTGCCAACGCGCCCGTTGGCGCCAAGGCGATAGTTGGCTGCGTGACCACCCGCCAGATCAATCAGCCGCTCAAAGTAATTCTGGAAGATTTAGCGAGGCAGTGCGACCTTTCGAGTACCCTTCCCCGGCCGCTGGGCTCGACGCGAATGACGCTCGAGGCCAACCGCCTGACGCTCGAGGAAGCCCTTACCAGCCTTTTCGATTCGAGTGCCATCGACTACGCGCTCCGTTGCGGCACGGCCGGCAGCCATTGCAGCCTCCGGGTGTTCGACTTCAGCCGATCGGGCTCGAACCAGGGAACGCAGGTCATTCGGGCCATTCCCGCCGCCGGAGTGTCCGCACCTCAGCCTCAGCCGGCTAGGGCCGCAAGGTCAGCCGACCAGATCGATCTCACAAACCTGCAGGAGGAGGACATCCAGCGGCTTCGGGCAAGCCTCGGTCCCCAGGAACTGCAGTTGCTGCGCCTCTTCGGATTCGACCCCAACAACATGAGCAACCAGCAGATTCTCCAGTTGGTGAAGAGCCTGACCCAGAACCAGTTCCAAACGATCGAGCAGATGGGCCTCGACCCCAAAGCCCTGCGCGTCAGGGACCTCCGCAGGCTGCTTTTTTCCGTACCCACTCCCCAATAGGCCGAAATACGAGCCATGAGGCGCACCAAGTCCCCCGCAAAGGCTCCGATTGCGCCGACCCCCCTCCGTCGGAGATAATAGGGAGATTCGTTGCCCCCGAAGAGATAGGGAAGACGACGTGCCATTTGATGGTATAGAACCCGGTGAGGGTGAAAAGCGGCGAGGATTCACGCTGGTCGAACTGATGGCTGCGGTGGCCATCCTGTTGCTGCTGACCAGCCTTGCCCTGCCGGTCGCGCGCATGCAGGTACAGCGGCAGAAGGAGACCGATTTGCGGCGAAGCCTGCGCACCATGCGGGAAGCCATCGACCGCTACAAGGATGCAGCCGACCAGGGGTTGATCGAAGTCGAGGCAGACAGCTTCGGCTACCCGCCGGATTTGAAAACGCTGGTCGAAGGCATGGAGATGAAGGGCAAAGGAGTGAAGCTCAGGCTCCTGCGGAAGATTCCCGTCGATCCCATGACCGGCGAGGACCGCTGGGGAATGCGCTCCATGCAGGACGACCCGGACTCTCTAAGCTGGGGCGGAGGAAACGTGTTCGACGTGTACTCGCGGAGCCGCAATGAGGCGCTGGATGGAACTCGCTATTCAGAATGGTAGAGACACACCCATGATGTCGCCAGGCAGAGGGCGAGGCTTCACCCTGCTGGAGCTGATGATCACCATGACCATCATCCTGGTTCTGGCGACCCTGGCGCTCCCCTCCTATCGGACCTCCATCCTGCGCGCGCGGGAGGCGGTGCTGCGGGACAACCTCTTCACCCTGCGCTCGCTCATCGACCAGTTCACGCTCGACAAGAAGATGGCTCCTCAATCCCTGGAGGACCTGGTGGAGGAAGGCTACCTGCGCAAGATTCCCGAAGACCCTTTCACCGGGTCGAACCTGACCTGGGTGGAGGATTTCGGAGAAGATATTTTTCTAAGCGCGGACCAGGAATTGGGTGGCATCGTGGACGTGCACAGCGGTTCGGAGGAAACCTCGATCGAGGGGTCACTTTACAGTAGCTGGTAGGCGGTGAGATCAAGACGTGCCGGAGTACTTGTACAAAATAGCGACCGAAGGCGGGCGAGTTCTGCAGGATGCCGGCGTGGCCACCTCCGAGAAGGAGATGCGCGAACGGCTCCTGGCCCAGGGCTATTACGTCTACACGGTTCGGGAGAAGACCCTCCTTCGACTTCCCTTCTTCGAAAAACTCCTCAAGCCGGGCAGGATCAACCCGGACGATTTCGTGATATTCAATCAGCAGTTCCTGACCCTGAACAAATCCGGGCTGCCTCTCTACAGGTCCCTGGAACTGCTCAGCCATCAAACTCAAAACCCGGCCTTGCGGGATTTGATCGCCGACGTCCGCCAGAGGGTGCAGGGCGGGGCCCTGGTTTCCGAGGCGTTCGAAGCTGCCGGTATGGTCCCGCCGATGTTTATTGCCTCTCTCCGGGCGGG